>JAHEYC010000045.1 GCA_023251775.1 Sphingobacteriaceae bacterium
TGTTCCCGGGTAATTTAGTGGAATTAGACGCGCCTTATATGTTGAGAGATGTAAATGGACAAGCAGTTTCATTTCTTCCATTTCAATATAATCCTCAAACAAAAACGTTGATCGTGTATACCGAATTGTTGGTAAGAGTTTATAATCGTAATGCGAGTAAACAATCAACTGTTATTACCGATGCTACAAGTTTTGATCCAACATTTTTAAAGATCTACGAAAGTCAATTTTTAAATTCTTCTGTTCTTCCTACAACTGCACCTTTAGCTGAAGGCGGAAAAATGCTTATTATTTGTAACGATGCGTATGTAAGTGCCATGACACCTTTTGTGAATTGGAAAAAACAAATTGGCATTCCAACAACTATTGTTCCTATTTCGGCTGTTGTAAATACAACTACTTCCATAAAAAATTATGTTGCCAATTATTATAACGCAAATGGCTTAACGTATTTATTAATTGTTGGCGATGCACAACATGTAACACCAATGACATTTACCAATAGTGGCGATTCGGATAATGGTTACTCTTACATTGTGGGTAATGATAGATATCCTGATATTATTGTTGGTCGCATGTCGGCCGAATCGGTTGCGGATGTTACAGTGCAAGTTAGCCGCAGCATCACCTACGAAAAAAATCCAACCGTAAATGATACTTGGTATAAAAACGGAATGGGTATTGCTTCAGCTCAAGGTCCGGGAAATGATGCGCAAATGGATTTTCAACAAGAACATTCCATCCGCACTCAATTGCTTGCTTATACCTATACAAACGTTGCCGAAATGTATGATGGCTCACAAGGCTTCGCTGATGCTCCGGGAAATCCAACTCCACCAATGGTTGGTGCGGAAGTAAATGCAGGACTTGGAATAATTAATTATACCGGTCATGGTTCTAATAACGCTTGGTCGTCGTCAGGTTTTTCAAGTACAGAAGTTAATGCCCTTACTAATGTTGGCAAATGGCCATTTATTATTTCGGTGGCGTGTGTGAATGGAAATTTTAAAAATCTAACGTGTTTTGCGGAGAGTTGGTTGCGTGCTAATAATGCAGGACAACCAACCGGCGCCGTTGCAACTATCATGTCGACCATCAATCAATATTGGGATGAACCAATGGAGGGACAAGATCAAATGGATACTATTTTATGTGAAGCGTATGCAAATAATATCAAGCGTTCGTTTGGTGGAATTGCATTCAACGGTTTAATTAAAATGAATGATTATTATGGTAATAGCGGAATGGACATGACCGATACATGGACCGTTTTTGGAGATCCTTCGGTAATTGTAAGAACAGATGCACCGAGTCCGATGACCGTTACACATTCTACTTTAGAAGTTGTTGGTGTTACACAACTAGCGATCAACTGTAATAAAAATGGCGCGCTAGTTTGCTTAACTAAACAAGGAAATATTTTAGGAACTGGGACAATTGCTTCGGGAAGCGTGATGATCAATTTCCCTGCGGTGAACAGTATTGATTCGATCGATGTAACAGTAACAGCATACAATTGCATTCCGTATTTTGGTAAAACGTATGTGCAATGTCCTGCAAATATGATGACATTAAATTCAAACAATGTTTCGCTTTGTACAGGAAGTTCTGCTACCTTAAGTGCAACAGGCGCTACATCGTATACCTGGAGTACATCTTCAAATCTTTCGAGTATTGTTGTAAATCCAACATCTAATACACAATACACTATTACAGGAACGATCAATAATGTATGTTACGAATCGAAAGTGGTGAATGTTACGGTGAATCAATTACCAAATGTAACGTTCAATCAAAATCCAACAACCGTTTGTTTGAATTCGGGTTTAGTACCATTTAATGGATTACCAATGGGCGGTACATACGCAGGTAACGGCGTAAGCGGAATAAATTTTGATCCTAACACGGCGGGTAATGGCAGTCACCAAATAGTTTATACCTACACCGACTTGAATAATTGCGTAAATACAGCAACCGCTACCATGGTAGTTGATCCTTGTGCAGGTTTACGCGAGAATGTAATTGAAAAGAACATCAGTATTTATCCTGTACCTGCCACAGATCATTTGGTAATTAAATTTGCTAATGCAGCTGATGGAATGCAACTTTCAATTTACAATGCTATTGGACAAGTTGTTTCACAAAAAACAATTGCTAAAGGAACACCAACTTTAAAATTGGAAACAAGTGAATATGCGCGTGGTGTTTATTTCTTGAAAGTTAAAACACCGGAGCAAACTCAGTTTGTGAAGTTTGTTTTGGAATAGCAAATAAAGGTCTTTATTTAAAGCCTGATCGAATTGATCGGGCTTTTTTATTTATATAAGTGTAGGCTGCCCTTCGACTGCGCTCAGGGTGACAAGGCAGTCAGTAAGGCGTTGTCACCCTGAGCGCAGTCGAAGGTCCTCTTACAAGATCAGCGTTCCATCTTTTTTCTTATCTTTGCCTCATTAAAGGATAAAAACCTTTCATCATGCAACAAAAAATTCAAATACAGGTATCACCTGCCATTGCTTTTAACGAGCAATTACTCAAAGAAGAAGTCAAACAATTTCTTTCGCTTAACGATCAAGCACTTTTTGTAAAACCACTCAGGCGAAGTATTGATGCGCGTAATCGAAACATTAAAGTTAATTTAACTTTAGAAATTTTTGTTGATGAGCCAATGTCTGAACAAAAAATTGATTTCAATTACACTGACGTTTCTAAAAGCAAGAACACCTGTACAATTATTGGTTCTGGGCCTGCAGGATTATTTGCTGCCTTGCGTTGTTTAGAATTAAATATAAAGCCTATTATTTTTGAACGCGGTAAAAATGTGAAAGACAGGCGACGAGATCTTGCTGCCATTAATAAAGATCATATTGTAAACTCGGAAAGTAATTATTGCTTTGGCGAAGGTGGTGCAGGAACATACAGCGATGGCAAACTTTATACACGAAGTAGTAAAAGAGGAAGCATTGAAAAAATATTGAACACCTTTGTTTACCACGGAGCAAGTACAGAGATTCTTGTAGATGCACATCCGCACATCGGAACAAATAAATTACCTCAGCTTATTGAGAATATTCGCGAGACCATTTTAAAATTTGGAGGAGAGATTCATTTTAATTCCAAATTAACAGATCTAAAAATTGAAAATGGAGCGATCAAAGAAATTTGTGTTGAAACAGAAAATGGTAAAATTGAATTTCCTGTTCGATCGTTGATCCTTGCCACGGGACATTCTGCTCGCGATATTTACGAATTACTTCAGGCAAAACATATTTCCATAGAGGCAAAACCATTTGCGATGGGCGTACGTGTTGAACATCCGCAAGAATTAATTGACAGTATTCAATACCATTGCAGTTCAGCAACTGAAGTAAATGAAAAACGCGAATATCTTCCTGCATCAAGTTATAGTTTAGTAAATCAAATTGGTGCGTATGGCGTGTATTCGTTTTGTATGTGTCCGGGGGGAATTATTGCGCCTTGCGCAACAGGTCCCGAACAAGTAGTAACAAACGGTTGGAGTCCGAGCAAACGAAATAATCCTTATGCCAATAGCGGAATTGTTTTGGGATTAACGCTCAACGATTTTAAACCATATTCCAAACACGGCGAATTATCGGGACTCGCTTTTCAAAAAGAATTAGAAAAAAGTGCGTGGACAGCAGGTGGCAAAACACAAACAGCTCCTGCGCAGCGTTTACAGGATTTTGTAAATGGAAAGTTAAGTTCTTCCCTTCCTGATTGTTCGTATCAACCCGGTTTAAAAAGTGCTGATATGCAACATGTACTTGGTAATTTAATAGGAAAAAATTTACAAGCAGGCTTTAAAGAATTTGGTAAAAAGATGAAAGGATACTTAACAAACGACGCTTTAATTGTTGGGGTAGAATCGCGCACCTCAACGCCTGTGCGTATTCCAAGAGATAATGACACTTTACAACATCCACAATTAAGTAATCTTTTTCCTTGTGGTGAAGGCGCAGGTTATGCTGGAGGTATTGTGAGCGCAGCCATGGATGGAGAAAGATGCGCTGATAAAGTTTCGGAATTGAATTATAAAAACTAAATTTGGCGGGTGTATAAATTCAGGTTAATATTTTTTCTTTTCCTTGCTTCCACGTTCGCTTTGAATGCACAAATGACCAAGCGTGATATTGAGTTGGTTGACTCTTTTCAAAAGATCATTTTAAAACAGAAGAATGATACTGCGGTAATATTTTACGAGGCATTAAAAGACAACAGTATTTATTGGAACGACCCTGCCCGTTCGGTTAAAACACTTCGTTCGTTATTAGAACTTGCCAAAAGAACAAAACATCCAAACTCTTTTTTAAAGATATATTCTCTTTACGAACGCGCGCTATGGCGATTGGCCGAAAAAGAGAACGATCTTGTGAAAAAAGAAAGGTATTTACGAAGAGCTGATTCCTTAATGAAGATCCACTTGGATCATTGTTTGACCAATTTTACGGGCGAACGATTGATCATAAACGCTGCGGACCCTATTGGTCGTTGGCGTAAATTATCAGAAATTTCTGTTAAGCATAAAGAGGAATATTTTCAAAAAGAAACCGATGGTTACTCTTTGCTTTTGAATAAATACGAATTAAGAAAATATCCGAACCATTTCATTGGTATTATGTTTGGTATGGCAGTAGCTTATCAAAATCAATTAAAAACAGCAGGGGCTGTGAAGTATTATCTTATGCTGGCTCAGTATACTGATTCTACAAAACGTTTTGATCAGGCAACAGAATTTTATAATAACCTTGGTTTCTCTTATTTTGCCGATGGTAATTATGCCATGGCGCAAAAATATTATTTCTATGCTCTTAAATCGTTTGAGCATCTGCCACCTGATAGTTTTAAGATAGGCAATAAATACAAAGAACGTTTGGATAACCGTGGAGCTATTCTTACTAATATTGCCAATATTTTTAGTCTGCAAAAGAATTACGAGCAGTCGGTAGATTACTTTAAACAGGCGCTGAGTTGTTTCGTTCTGAGTGAAAATAATGATTTTTACATTTTATTTTCTTATAGACTGGGCATTGCCTATGCTAATTCCAATAAGATAGATAGTGCCGAGAATTACCTGAGAAAATTCAGGAAGCTTACGTACATGATCAAAGATACAAATCAATTGAAAAAGCACGAGATCAGAATTAATTTGTTCTCGGCGATCATTGAGTCAAAGAAAAAAAATTATGGCGGCGCGGTTAACTATGCTTTAAATGCTATCAAAATTGCGGGACGTTTGAACGATGCGAATTCTCTTTTAGATCTGTACGGTGCTGTTGGCGGATACCTGATGCTTAATGATCAACCGCAAAAAGCTTTAGAGTATTATAATAAACAACTCACGTTTTTAAACACGGCAGGTGGATGGAAAGAAAAAACATTTTCGAAGATCTATGCCGACAGAGGAAAGGCATTTACAAAATTAAATATGCCAGATAGTGCGATCGCCAGTTTGTTAATTGCAAAGTCATTGGCCGAAAAGGTAAACATCAAACAAGAGATGAATTTTGTTTACCAAGCTTTAGCAGAGGCTTATATAGCCGCTAAACTTCCGAATGAAGCCATTGATTACTTAAAAAAACATATTCAGTATAAAGACAGCTTGGTGGGCGATCAGGTAACGCAGCAGATCACAAGTATTGGTTTAAAATACGAAAGTGATATGAAACTGTTGAACGAAAAAACCATTAGAGAAAAACAACAACTGGAGAATCAGAAAAAAGATGAACAGCAAGCGCAACAAAGAAACATCCTTATCATTATTATAGTTTCCGTTTCGCTTTTAGTGGTGGTTGCCGCATATTCATTGCTTAAGATCAAAAAAGCCAACGCACTTTTGGAAACTCAGAAAAAAGAGATAGAAGAACAACGAAATATTGTGGTTCATCAAAAACATATTGTAGAAGAAAAAAACAAAGAGATCACCGATAGTATTCAATATGCCAAACGTATACAAACCGCTTTAATTCATACGCAACCACATCTTACCGGTAATTTTAAAGATCATTTCATCTTCTTTAAACCAAAAGATATTGTGAGCGGCGATTTTTATTGGTCGGCTTTGCAGAATGAACATTTGTACGTAGCAGCTTGCGATTGTACAGGGCACGGCGTTCCCGGAGCCTTTATGAGCTTATTGAATATCTCATTCTTAAATGAAGCCATCATTCAAAAAAAATTAATTGATCCTAATAAGGTATTTGATTTTGTAAAGAATAATTTGGTCACTAACCTGGCCTTTGATGATTCAAAAGATGGAATGGATGCATGCTTGTTACATGTCAATAAAACAACACGAACGATCACTTACTCTGCCGCCAATAATAAACCGGTGATCATTCGCGGTAACGAATTGATAGAATTGCCCTGTGACAAAATGCCGGTTGGAAAAAGCTATGCCGAAAATGATTTTACTTTGTATAATGTGGATTATAAAGAAAATGATATTCTCTATATGTTCACCGATGGCTATAAAGATCAGTTCGGCGGAAAAGAAAATAAAAAATTAAATAGTAAGATGTTCAAGAAATTGCTTTTAGAATTCTCACGCTTTGATTTTGCAACTCAAAAAGAAAAGATCAAGAGTTTTTTCGCAGAATGGCAGGGCAATATTGAACAAACAGATGACGTTTGCGTAATTGGATTAAAATTATGAGCACAGATAAAGCCAAATTTTTAAAGGAAGAATTTGTTCCGCTTTTAAAAAAATTAAAAGGGGAGGAAAAAGGAAGTTGGGGAGTACTCTCTTCCCAAGGCATGATCGAACATATGTGCGATAGTTTTGGAGAAGGACGGGGAAGAATTCCGCGCACATTACATACGCCGGAGAATCTTGTCCCCCGATTTAGAGATTTTGCCTTGAGCGAAAAAGAATTTAAACCGGAAACGAAGAATGCATTAATGAGCGAAACACCGCCGCCTTTACGCAAAAAGAATATAACCGAAGCTATTGAAGAATTAGAAAAAGAGATCACTTCTTTTTTTGATCATCACAAAAATGCTCCGGGAGTTATTATCACTAATCCATTCTTTGGTGATTTTAATTATAACGAATGGTTACATTTATTGCACAAACATGCCATACATCATTTAAAACAATTTAATTTAGTATAATGGACGAAGGGAATATGATATTTGGGATGCGTGCGGTTATTGAAGCCATTAATGCCGATAAAGCCATTGATAAAGTATTTTTACAAAAAGGATTATCCAATGAATTGTACAATCAATTGCGAAATGCCTTAAGAGGAAAAGAGATCCCTATTCAAATCGTTCCGCCCGAAAAAATAAAACGTCTCACTACAAAAAATCACCAAGGCGTTATTGCTTTTTTAGCGGAAGTGGTTTATTATAATGCCGAAGATCTGTTGCAAGAAGTCTTTGAAGCGGGAAGAACGCCTTTAATTTTAATTCTTGATAGAATTACAGATGTACGTAATTTTGGTGCCATTGCTCGTGGAGCCGAATGTGCGGGCGTTGATTTTATTGTGATCCCTTATCGTGGCGCTGCGCAAATAAATGCTGATGCCGTTAAAACAAGCGCAGGAGCATTGCACCGAATAAAAGTTTGCCGAGAAGAAAATTTAAAAAAAGTGATCGATTATTTTAAAGAATATAAAATTCAAATTGTTGCTTGTCACGAAAAAACGGATAAATTAATTTATGATGCCGATCTTAAACAACCAACTGCCATCATTATGGGCAGCGAAGAAGATGGCATTAGCGGCGAGTATTTAAAACGAAGTGATGTGGCGATAAAAATTCCAATGGTCGGACAAATTGCTTCGTTGAATGTTTCTGTGGCGACGGGAATTGTGCTGTTTGAGGTGATCAGGCAGAGAATGAAATAAAAAACCGCGACCCAACAGACAATAGGGTCGCGATTCTTCTCGTTGTGTTTGATCTGTTCTTATTTGAGAGAAGCCAAATATTCGAATTCTACTATCCTTACATTGCTTTGAATTTGTGATAAAGCGCCCAAAACAAAAACGAGTTGCTTGTTCGAGAATTCGCGTTGTTCCCAATTCAACTCATTCACATTTCCGCTATGATCTAATTCGCGACTACTGTCAACATCAAATAATTCTTTTGTTAGCTCTGTTAATTCAGGATCCATTTTCTTGGTCGACAAAAGAGATTCACGATAATTCACAATTTTCCCTCTTAACTCTCCTAATTTATTTTTCTCGCCCAAAAGTATAGCCGTTGGTGTTGCTTTATCATCCACCTGATTCATTTCCCACATATTTTCTGTTGTATTGATAAGCTTTTCGTTGAAGGTAGCTTTCAAAAGTTCATTTTTTACTTCCTGAATATAGGTGAACAGCTCGTCAGAACTCTTTTTCACATCACTATCCGTTTTAAAATTAGTTAGCGCCGTTTCGCTGAACGCAATTGTTTTTTCTATGCTGTAATCTCGCGTGATCCCATTTCGTAAAACTTGTTTGCTAATGCTTAAGGCTAACAATACACTGAAAACTGCTAAAAATGTAAGGCCAAACATGAGTCCCAAAAAATTCATGCTGTCCTCTTTTTGCTCGTTTCGTGTTGAATAAAGATAGACCGGGAGGAATAAAACAAAAGGTAATGGAAGACCTATCATTAAAAAAACTCCCGCTCCCGGCCAATGCATTACTTTGAACAAAACACCCATCATACAAATAGAGAAAACAATAAAGGTGATGATGTGAAGCGTTTTATGTTTTGGTGTTTCCTGGCTTTTATAGCTATTCATAAGCGCCGCAGGTAAAAAATAAAAGCAAAACAATAAAATAGATATTGTGAGCATGATATTAGCACCGGGCCAGTGCATGATCTTGAACATACAGCCAAACAACATTAAAATGGTGCAGGCAATTCCGGGGAAATAAACTGACTTTTTCATAATATTTCGTTTTAAATTATTTTTATTTTACAATAGTTGCAACTAATCTTACATTCTTTTCGATCTCACTTAATTGAGCCATAGCGCTAATGATCATGGTATTCCTGAAATTCAATTCTTCCCAAGTGGCTCCCCCAATTCCCATTTGTTTATCCGATGTATTCAAAAGTTCCTGGATACTTTTTGTAAGCGCAGGATCGGTTGAAACACTAATGGCTTTATCTTTAAATTCATTTAATTCTTTTTTAAGCGAATTTATGAGTCCGGCATTGTTTTCGCCTTCTAATAAATGATTGATGATATCATAATTACTTTTGTTATTAATAAGATCAGGGTCCGAAACATATTTCATGGCCACAGATTCGCTAACGCCTTCTACATTTGTGATCAAGTAGATCTTTGTATCAAAGATCAGTTTCGCGATATTATCTGTACGCTCGGCAAGTTCAGTGCTTACTTTAATTGTTGAATCATTCGCTGCAACTGTCTTTTTATTCTTAAAGTAATTCGCAATTTTAGTGGAATTAGCTTCATCTCTTACAAAACGATCCATCACAACATCCGACACATTCATGGCTAATAAAAACGTAAGAACAACAGCATACATAGATGTAGTGATGAGAAAAATAAATTGCGGCATGGTGAATGTCCCTTTTTTGAATTTCATACTTGCAAACAGCGGTAAAAAAACTGCAATGAGTAATACACCGCCCAATATCATTAAAGGACCCGCACCCGGCCAATGAAATACTTTGAACATGGTTGATACTTCAAAGGTGATGAGTCCTATTACTCCAAGAACATAAATTGATCTTTCTTTTCCTGTTTCTGCTTCCTTTAATTTGAAGAACAAAAGTATGGGGAGAAAAATTCCAAGGATGATCGACCATCCAACAAATAATAATAAGGATGCGCCTGGCCAATGCATGAGTTTAAACAACACGCCGATCATGAATGCAATACCGCCAATTAAAATGGAGAGATTGAGCATTGGTTTTTTCTGATCCTTTTTATAAGTATAGTTCAAATAAATAGCAGCAGGGAAAAACACAAAACAGAGTGTAACAAAGCCTAGCAACAGAGCAATTGAAGCTCCTGGGTAGTGAAAGATCTTAAGCGCTGTTCCAATTGCTATTAAAGCAAGCGAAACATTTCCGGTTATTTTCATTGTTGATTTCATGGTCTTATATTTTTTATCGATTAAGTAAAGTGTGTTTTCCTGGATCTGCTGTAGTACTTTTATTCCCGCTTGTTCTTTAATAATTGTATATGCTTCTTCAAAACTTTTTCCGGAACTCATCAAATTTTCCACTTCACAACATATGTGGTCAACCAATTCCTGCGAAAGGTTGTTGATGGTGATGCGGGCGTTTTCTACATCCGCTTCAATAAGTCGTATATGTTTACTATCCAATGAATTCATATTTTAATCCAAAGTTTGGTTTAAAGAACACTTTTAAGGTCTTTACCATTTCTTCAAATTCAGCTATCTTTTCTTTTGCTTTGCTATTTCCTTTTTGGGTAATAGAATAATAAATTCGGTTGCGGTTATTAATTACTTCCGATTCGGTTTTTACAATTCCCTCTACCTCTAATTTGTGTAAGATGGGGTAAAGCGCGCCGAAGGTTAATTCAATTTCGCCTCCCGAGATCTCTTTTACCAATTGCGTGATCTCGTAACCATACATTTTCCCGTTCTCCAATAGAAGTTTAAGGATAATTGGTTTAAGCATTCCTTTTAGTAAGTCGTTTGATGCCATGTTTGCCTGTTTTAAGTAGTGTAACGTAAATAATTATATATGGTTACAAATATATATAACTTTCTTATATATAAATGTATTTTATATCGAATTTTTTTGTAGATTTGTGCTAATTCATTGATTATGAGTCAGAAAAAAATTGGCAGATTATTGATCCTTCTGGGTGTCTTGCTCATGGCGAGTCTTCTATATTGGCAAACAGCCATCTACGATGGGTTCCAAGAAAAAGCCAATGGCAATATTCTTATCATCATTATGTCGCTTTCTTCTATTATTAGTTCGGGAAGCGGGATCAGTTTTATTTATTTTAATGCTGAATGGAAAAAACAACGCCGAGTTTTTATCATAACTACTATTTGTTGCGGGCTGGTTTTTTTCTTTGGTCTTGCCGGCAAACATATGCGTTGGCCCGGAGCTTCTATTGAAATGGTTATTTCACTTTTTTTCTATTCGTCGTCAGGTTTACCAATAATAATAAAAGCGCGTTATGATAAACGAAAAGATATTTTTACTAAACAACAGATCGTTTTAAGTTATATCGATTTCTTTTCTTTCGCACTCATGATCCTCTCGGTTGTTTTTGCATATATGACATGGCCAGGTTCTCTTATAATGCTCTTAACCGGTATTGCAGGTTTTCTTTTCTCTACTTATAATTGGCACGGATCATTTTATAAGGAAATAACATTACGTCACGAAACAGAAGTAAAATTAAAACATGCGTTCAATGAACTTGAAGAAAAAAATAACGAGATCCTTGATTCCATTAATTATGCTCAACGTATCCAACATGCTTTATTGGCGAGCAATGCAATGCTTAAAAAAAATCTTCCAGAGCATTTTGTATTATTTAAACCAAAAGATATTGTGAGCGGCGATTTTTATTGGGCTTGCGAAGCGCATGGCAAATTTTATTTTGTGATCGCCGATTCAACAGGACATGGTGTGCCCGGTGCATTTATGAGTTTATTGAATATCTCTTTTTTAAATGAGGCCATCAATGAAAAAGGAATTCAAAAACCAAATGATGTGTTAGCCCATGTTCGTCAAAGATTAATTTCAAGCTTAACAATAGAAGGAAGTACTGAAGGCGGAAACGATGGCATGGATTGTATTTTAATGGCGTTTGACAAAAAGAAAAATACCTTAGAAGTAAGTTGCGCGCATAATCCCTTATTGATCCTTCATAATAATGAATTGAAAGAAATTGCTGCCGATAAAATTCCTGTTGGAAAATCGGTGAAGAATGAAATGCCTTTTACCTTGCATGCGATCGAATTAAAAAAGAATGATATTCTTTATGCATTCACCGATGGTTTTGCCGATCAGTTTGGCGGACCAAAAGGAAAAAAATTAAAATACAAACAGCTTTGCGAAACTTTGGTTAGCGATAAAGATCTTCCCATGCAAAAACAAAAAGAAAACTTACTCGCCTTGTTCACCCAATGGAAAGGGAATTTAGAACAAGTGGATGATGTGTTGATCGCGGGAATACGGATCTAGAGACAGAAACCACGAAGATCACAAAAGAAAAACCGTGTCTTGGTGCCTTGGCGTTTAAATTAAACTTTCCTTAAATACCTCCACAGTCCTTTGAATATCCGCACTCGTATGCGCTTCATTCACAAAACCAACTTCGTAACCGCTCGGACCAAGATAAATTCCGCTCTCTAATAATTGATGAAAGAGCGTTTTAAAATAACGCATGCTCTCGGCATCAATTTCTTCAGCAGCTTTGATATGATGCTTTTCGGTGAAAGCGATCCAAAAAATAGAACCAATGCTAAACACCTTGAAATTATTTGTGTGAATTTCTGATAATCCATCCACTAATAATTTTGTTTTTGCTTCAAGCTCTTGATAAAAATTTGGTTTCAAACATTCGGTGAGTTGCGCAATGCCCGCACTCATGGCAACAGGATTTCCGCTCAAAGTTCCGGCTTGGTATACATTTCCATCAGGACTAATACTCGCCATAATTTCTTTACTCGCGCCATAAGCGCCAACAGGAAATCCACCGCCAATGATTTTTCCGTACGTAACAATATCCGGTTTAATATCGTAATAACCGGCAGCGCCTTCAAATCCTATTCTAAATCCGCTTATCACTTCATCAAAAATTATAAGTGTTCCGTGCTTGGTACATGTATCTCGCAAAAATTGCAAATACATTCTATCTTGCAATAACAAACCGTTATTCGCAGGAATTGGTTCTATAATGATACAAGCAATTTGATCCTTGAATTTTACAAACGCTTCTTCAATTCCTTGCATACTGTTCAACGGCACAACAATCGTTTCTTCCACAAAACTTTTTGGTACTCCTGCCGAAGATGTATTTCCAAATGTTACCAAGCCCGATCCTGCTTTTACTAAAAGCGAATCAGAATGTCCGTGATAACAACCTTCAAATTTTAAAATTTTATTTCTTCCTGTGAAACCGCGCGCTAGTCGTATCGCACTCATCACCGCTTCTGTTCCACTGCTTACAAAACGGATCTTCTCTAAAAAACGATTATTGCCAATAATTAATTCTGCTAATTCATTCTCTAATCTCGTTGGCGCGCCGAACGATGTTCCATTCTGCATTGTTTTACTAACCGCACTTAAAACTTTATCGTTCGCATGGCCCAAAATTAACGGACCCCAACTTCCGCAATAATCAATGTATTCATTTCCGTCGGCATCCCACACATGAGCGCCTTTTCCTTTCTCCATAAAAACAGGAACTCCACCCACACTTCTAAATGCTCGCACCGGGGAATTAACTCCTCCGGGGAAATACTGTTTTGCTTTTTCGAATAGTTGCTGTGATATGTTGTTTTTCATACGGTGCAAATGTAAGAATTTACGTTTAATGGCACGCGGATGACGCAGATTTTATATGATAAAATATGATTTTATCCGCGTAGATCATAAACAATCCGCGTTATCCGCGTTCCATTGGGAAAATGTAAGTTTAAATTTCACATCCTCCTAAATAATCTTTATTTTTGCTCTGCTTATGACATTTGAGAATTCCATAGATTTTGCAAGGAAATTAGACGCACAAGATCCCTTAAAAGAATTTCGTTCGCGATTTTTAATTCCACAACACGATGGAAAACCCATGGTTTATTTTACCGGTAATTCATTGGGACTTCAACCAAAAACCGTTCAAGCTTCCATTCAACAAGAATTAAACGATTGGGCAAAATTTGGTGTGGAAGGACATTTTTTAGCAAAAAATCCATGGATGCATTATCACGAATTCCTTACCGAAAAAATGGCCAAGATCGTTGGAGCAAAAAATTCGGAAGTGGTAATGATGAATCAACTAACCGTGAATTTACATTTGCTGATGGTAAGTTTTTATCGTCCCACCAAACAACGTTATAAAATTTTGTGCGAAGCAAAAGCTTTTCCGAGTGATCAATATGCTTTGCAATCGCAAGTAAAATTCCATGGCTTTGATCCAAAAGATGCATTGATAGAATTAGCGCCGCGCGAGGGAGAATACAACGTTCATCACGAAGATATTTTAACGGCTATTGAAAAAAATAAAGATTCCTTGGCATTGATCATGATCGGTGGCGTAAATTATTTTAGCGGACAAGTATTCGACATGAAAGCAATTACCCAAGCAGGACATAAAGTTGGCGCCGTAGTTGGTTTTGACTTAGCGCACGGTGCCGGAAATATTAATTTAGAATTACACGATTGGAATGTTGACTTTGCCTGTTGGTGCAGTTATAAATATTTAAATAGCGGTCCCGGAAGTGTGGCCGGCGCTTTTGTTCACGAGAAGCATCATAAAAAAACCGACATGCCCATGTTTGCAGGCTGGTGGGGAACAAAAAAAGAAACCCGTTTTTTAATGGGCAATGTTTTTGAACCAGTAGAAACCGTTGAACGCTGGCAATTAAGTAATGCCCCTGTTTTTGCAATGGCCGCATGCAAAGCATCGCTGAATATTTTTGATGAAGCAGGCATGAAAAATTTAATTGCGAAAAGTAAAATTCTTACGTCCTATCTCGAATTTATTATTTCGGAAATAAATAAAAGCAAAAATAATTGTCTCCAGATCATCACACCAAAAGAATTACAAGGTTGCCAAGTTTCTATTGTTGCGCATGGTTATGGAAAAACACTTTATACAAAACTCATCGAAAATGGCGTTTTGCCCGATTGGCGCGAACCCAATGTAATACGCTGCGCACCAGTGCCTCTATACAATTCCTTTGAGGATATTCATCGCTTTGGCGATATATTAAAGCGCCTTCTATAGCGCTTTTAACTAAAAAAATCTTAAACTTTTTGAGGTTACTTTTTGTTTTTGTATCTTTAAAGCACTGATGAACAGGCTTTTTGCATACGTTAGTTATAGAGTGCTTATTCTTTTTTTAGTTTGCACTTTTTATAGTCATGCTTCAACTAATGATGCGCCTTACCAATCGCCTACGCATTGTTTTATTGAAAATAAAGGGCAGGTTGGCGATCAGTTCTATAACCCTCGTCCTGATGTATTGTTTTACGGAAATATTGGTCCGCTAAATTTTCATTTAAAAAATAACGGCATCAGTTATCAGCAAAGCAGAGTTGATTCGTGGAAAGAAGAACTTAATGTTGCTGATAAAAAAATAAAGGTCCTCGAAAAAACTACAATTTACCGCGTAGATATGGATTGGATAAATACCGATCCAAAAGTTCAGATCACTAAATTAAATTCTTTACCGGGTGTAAGTAATTTTTATAATACCGTTGCGCCAAATGGTGTTACAGGAGTTTCTTCGTACAGCGAACTCATTTACAAAAATATTTACAAAGGCGTTGATCTGCGTTGGTATTATAAAGATGGTCATTTAAAATACGATTACGTTGTTTCTTCCAATACAAATTACAAGCAAATTCAAATTGATGTAAAAGGTGCCACCAAACTTTTTATTGATGCCAATGGAGATCTTATCATTGAAACGCCATTAGGAAAAATAATTGAGCAAGCGCCGTATGTTACACAAAAAGGAAAAGAATTAAAAAGTAAATGGATCATCAACGGAACTATTATCTCATTTCAAATAGATGGCATTGATCCGCTAAGTGCATTCACTATTGATCCCGGCGTGCGAATTTGGGGAACATATTACGGCGGTAACGGTGGCGATTCAAGTTTGAATAATGCGGTTGACTCGAACGGAAATATTTGGATAGGCGGAACTACAAGCAGTACTAACGGAACAAGTATTGCAACAGTTGGAAGTCACCAATTTGTTTTTGGTGGCGGAGCAGATAATGCATACATCGCAAAATTTAATGCAGCAGGTGTTCGTCAATGGGGAACATATTATGGCGGCCCCGTGAGAGAATTCGGAATGAATGTAGCTATTGATAATAGTGGTAATTCGTATTTGTGCGGACAATCATTAGGCTCGGCAGGAAATATTATTTCCACACCCGGTTCTCATCAACCATTATTTGGCGGAACAGGTGATGCATTTGTTGTAAAGTTTGATGCGAATGGTGTTCGACAATGGGGGACATTTTATGGTGATGCAGGTTTAGAAGGTGGAAATGCTGTAGCGGTTGATGCTTCAGGAAACGTTTACCTTGCGGGAAAAACAGATGCGCCAACTACCAATGTTATTTCTACTGCCGGTGTACATCAACAAAATTTTGGTGGAATAGAAGATGCATTTCTTGTAAAATTTAATTCGGCAGGTGTTCGTCAATGGGGAACTTATTATGGCGGAACGGGAACTGATATTGCAAGAGGATTACATATTGATGCAACAGGAAATATTTTTATGGTAGGTTGGACAGATAACAGTATTCCAAATATAATGGCAACTCCGGGCTCACATCAAAATGTTTATGGCGGTGGAGGTTATGATGCTTTCCTTGTGAAATTCAGTCCTGCAGGTGTGCGATTATGGGGAACACAATACGGAGGTAACGGAACCGATCAGGCCTATGATTGCGAAACAGATCTTTTAGGAAATGTGTACATGTCTGGAAAAACTGCAAGTACTAATAGTATTTCAACTGTTGGATGTCATCAATTAGCTTTTGGTGGTGGTCCGCAAGATGCATTTATGGTTAGTTTTAATAGCACAGGCGCTCGCAATTGGGGAACGTACTATGGCGGAGTTGGCGATGAAGAAAGTTGGGGATGTTCGGTTCACAAGTCGGGACATATAATGATGACAGGACATACTACAACCTCTGTTGGAATTTCTATAGCAACACCGGGAAGTTACAAACCAATTTTTGGTGGAAATACTTGGGATGGTTTTATGGTACAATTTGATCCTTCAACCAATGGTACCCGCACTTGGGGAAGTTATTTTGGAGGAAGCGATGATGAAGTGGCGTATGGATGTTCATCTGATAACGCGTATCATTTTTATATGACCGGCGCAAGTTTCACAACGCCCGGAACAGATATTGCAACGGTTGGAAGTCACCAACCAATTTACGGCGGAGGATTTTTTGGTGATGCGTATTTGCAAAAGTTTTATGATTGTCCTGCACCATTAGCACCAACCAATACAACAGTGCCCGCCAATTTAGTTTTTTGCGAAGGTGTTACAACAACATTGTCAGCAATTAGTGGCGCAACTATGAGTTGGTTCTCTACACCAACATCTACAACTGTAATTGGCACAGGAAGCTTTTATATAACTCCTATTCTTTCTGCAGGAAATTATACCTATTATGTTGAAGCTGCAACGTGTACGGCAAGTGCTCGCACACCAATAAGTGTAACTGTGTATCCTGTACCAAATTTAAATGTAGCCGCATTTCCAACTTTGGTTTGTGCCGGAAATAGTTCAACGCTCAACGTTACGGGTGCGGCAAGTTATACTTGGGATAGTTCGGTTACAACTAATACAACTGTGGTTACGCCGGCAAGCACCGCTATTTATACAGTGAGTGGAACAAATACTTTAGGTTGCATTAGTACTAAAACTATTATCGTTACAGTTACGCCTTTAGATCCTATTACATTTATTCCTGCAGAAGATACAGCGTGTTTAACTATTACGGGTGGCGGACCAATTTTATTGTCTGCATCGCCAAGCGGTGGTGTTTTTTCGGGACCAAATGTTGCGGGTAGTTATTTAAATCCAACGGCGCTGGGTATTTTTAATCCAGTATACACGTATACAAATCCAACAAACGGTTGTGTAAATTCGGCAACTGCCACTATTCTTGTGGTGGATTGTACTAATTTAAAAGAAGAAAATTCATTTGTGAAGAATATTAGTATTTATCCTAATCCAACCAAGGGAAATATAATAATTGAAACCAATAGTGATATTGAAAAAACAATAGAGATACTTGATGCAAGAGGCAGAATGATAAGATCTGAGACGAGTAAAAATAAAACCCTCACCTACTCTATTTCCGATCAAGCCGCAGGAATTTATTTTATAAAAATAAGTTGCGCTCTGGGTAAAAAAGAATTTAAACTTGTAAAAGAATAAATTCTCTTGTCAATTGATCCCCAAATACACCAAAGCTGGAAAGAACATTTACTCCCCGAATTTCAAAAAGGATATTTTAAGAAATTAAAGAAATTTTTGGTAGAAGAAAAAAAGTCGTTCACTATTTATCCTCCCGGGAAACTGATCTTCTCTGCCTTTAACTTCACACATTTTGATGATGTAAAAGTGGTGATATTGGGACAAGATCCGTATCATGGTCCCGGACAAGCCAATGGTTTTTGTTTTTCGGTAAGTGATGGCGTACGTACGCCACCGAGCTTAGTAAATATTTTTAAAGAAATAAAAACCGATGTTGGTTGCGAAATTCCCACACACGGAAATTTAGAAGCCTGGGCAAAGCAAGGTGTGTTCTTGCTCAATGCAACTTTAACGGTGCGCGCAAACACCGCAGGCTCACATCAAAATAAAGGTTGGGAAGAATTTACCGATGCAGTTATCTCAACCCTTTCCGAAAAACGAGAAGGTTTGGTGTTTTTACTTTGGGGAAATTATGCTAAAAACAAAACTGTACTCATAAACCGACAAAAACATTTAGTTTTAGAAGCCGCTCATCCCTCACCTTTAGCCCGTGGTGCTTTTTTTGGAAGTAAGCATTTTAGCAAGACCAATGCGTATTTAAGATCTACGGGTAAAACAGAAGTAAATTGGTGCATTTAATTTGTAGCATATTAAATACAGATTTGCTACAGAATCCTTTTATAGATTTAGATTTTGTATCTTTAATTAACCGACAACTAACCTTAAAATAAACTAAGATGAGATCAAAACTACTTTTCGTTGCGTTGATAGTTACATTAAGTGCAACTGCTCAAAACGTTTGGACCCAAAAGGCCAGTTTCCCCGGCACAGCAAGGCATGCAGCCGTAAGCTTTGTGATAGGCTCAAAAGCCTATGTTGGCACAGGAACAGATGATGTTATTTTCTTCAATAATTTTATGATATACGATCAGGCAACTAATACCTGGACCACTATGGCAAATTTACCCGGCACATCGCGACGCGAAGCTGTGGCTTTTGCCATCGGAACCGATGGTTTTGTTGGAATGGGTTGTTGTGGTGCCATGAGCGATTTTTGGAAATACAATTCAACTACCAATACTTGGACGGCTATTGCTTCATATCCGGGTGGACCAACCATGACAGGAATTGCGTTTGCTATTGGTAATAAAGGTTATGTAGGTTTAGGCGACGATGGTGGCACTTCATTCTCAAAAAAAATATACGAATACGATCCAAGTAATAATACCTGGACACAAAAAGCAAATTTTCCGGGCGTTGGAAGAACAGATGCTCTTGGTTTTGCAATGAATGGAAAAGGTTATGTTGCTATTGGCGACGATGGCAATGGTCCATTTTTAAAAGATCTTTGGGAATATGATCCTACAGGCGATACCTGGACACAGAAAACAAATTTTCCCGGTGGACCAAGAGCTACTGCAGTGGGTTTTGCAATTGCGAGTACAGGAAAACTTTATATAGGCACAGGTGATGATAATTCGGTGTTTTACTCTGATTTTTGGGAATGGAATAGAGCTACTGATACATGGACACAAGTAGCCAATTTTGCGGGTGGATTGAGAACAGATGAAACCGGTTTTGCCATTGGCAATAAAGGTTATGTGGCTTTAGGACAAATTGGAATGCCGCCGGAATTCAACGATCTGTGGGAGTATGGTCCGGTTGCGACAGGGCTTAATGATTTTAGCATTAAAAATTCAATCTCCATTTCACCAAATCCATTTTCTGCTGAAACTGTAGTGAAGTTCCGCGATAATTTGAAAAATGCAAACTTAAACATTTACAATTCGTTAGGCGAACAGGTAAAACAACTTCAACATTTATCAGGACAAACTATTACCTTATCCCGTGAGAATTTGGCAAACGGACTTTATTTTATTCAGCTTACACAAGATAGTAAAGTGATCGACACAGAAAAATTAATGATCACTGATTAGACGTTAGCAGTTTATTGAACTGCTAACAGAGCCATCGCTTTTTAATAGATCAGGATATTGATCTTCCCTCGCTTGTTTATTATTAGTACATTTATTCCGTGGAGCTCACCTTCAACATAAACAAACCCACACACTTTGTTTTTGACTATCTAAGCGATATGCAAAAATTTGTGTCTATTCATCCTATCATTTCAAAAATTGATCCTAAGGGTGGTAACAATTATCTTGTTCACGAAACTTTAAAATTTGGGTTTATCCCGTTTAAATTCACCTACCCTGTTACAGTGGAAAGTAATTCAACCGAACAAACCGTAACCATCAAAGCCAAGGTGTTTGGAATGACAAGAGTGGAAATGAATTTTAAAATAATTTCGATGGGCACTAATTCTTCTCAAGTTACAGAGGTCGTCGAGTTCAAGTCTCCGCTTCCCATCAAGGGGATGATGCAAAAGATCTTTAGAGAACAGCATACACATTTTTTTAAGAATATGAATGAGCTTAAATAGTCTTCATATTTCCTCCAGAATGTTTTCGTAGTTTTGTATCAACAAATGAAAAGGTTCTTATCCTTCATATTTCTTGTATTTACAAGCATTGCCGGGTTTTCGCAAAATACGGGAAGTTTGCATGGAATTATTATGGATGCCAATAACCCTCTTGAATTTGCAACCATAGCGCTTACCCCCTCTAACGATAGCACAAAAATTTATAAGATCAGTACAACTGATAGCTTGGGAAAGTTTAATATGGATGCCATAAAATTCGGCACTTATATTTTAAAAGTTTCACTTATTGGTTATTTTCCATTTAGATCTTCAGTTCAAATAGATTCGGTAAATAACACTATCGATCTTCAAACCATTTCATTAAAACCAGATCGTAAATTTTTGAACACGGTAGATATCGTAACACATAAAGATCTTATTAAAAAGACGCCTCAAGGTTTTATTATTCTTGCTAAAGATAATCTTACAGTGGCAGGCGGAACAGCAACCGATCTTTTAAAAAATACACCAACTATTGTTGTAGATGCAGAAGGTGGAATTACCATAAGAGGGAAAAGTCCGCTTATTTTAATTAATGGCCGTAACTCCGGTTTAACTTCCACTGATCGTATTCCGGCAAGTACCATTGAAAGCATCGAGATCATTAATAATCCATCGGCGCAATACGATGCGGATGCCGAGGGTGGAATTATCAATATTAAACTTAAAAAAAGCTCGGCTAAAGGAACAAATGGTTCGTTTGTATTAGGAGGAGGTTTGGGAGATAAAGGAAGGGTTAACAGTTCGTTCGGACTAAATCATCAAACATCCAAATGGAATTTTGCTTTAGCATATGATAATCGTTTTGCGGGAAGAACAAGACGCGTAGAAACATCACGAATAAATTTTAACCTCCCGCAAGAATATTCGCTTTTGCAAAATAGACACGACGGACGATTTGAGCAAACACAAAATTTTAAATTCAATACCGACTTTACACCTAACGATAAAAATAGTTTTAGTTTAGAATTGATAGCCAATACCGATGGCGTTGATAATGACGAATTTTTAGTAACACAATTACGCACACAAACCGATAGCTTTAAATTTAAGAATTCTCGAAGATCCATTGAGATCTCGCGAGAAAAAACGGCGGAAGTTGCTTTGTATTATAATCGCAAATTCAACAACCCGCAAAAACGTTTGGATATGAGTTTAACTTCTTCCCTAGATTATGATACCGAAAATACCGATATCACTACGCAATCGCTTTACCAAAATGACGCAGTCATCGGTGATCCTTTTTTACAACGCACACATAATTACCAGCATTCCAATATTAGTAATATAAAACTAGATCATGCTCAACCAATAAGTAAAAAGGGAATTTTAGAAACCGGTTACAAAGGTATTGTGCGATTGACCAATGCAGAATTTCAAAGTCAGTATTATTTGAATAGCGATTATGTTGCAGATCCTAAAGCCAGCAATACATTTAATTACGCCGAGCAAATTCATGCGGGCTATGTTCAATACCGTGGTTATGTTGGACATATTGATTCGGCCAAATGGAAATACGATATTGGTTTACGCGTAGAGCAAGTTTATAACGAAGGTAAAGTGGCAAGTGTTTCTGTTGTAAAACGGAATTATATGAATTTCTTTCCCACAGGAAATCTCGCATATTATCTTAACACTTCTGATTTTTTAAAATTGAGTGTTACCCGAAGGATCAATCGTCCCGACCTTGAACGAATGAACCCCTTTCTTGATATCACCGATTCGCTTAATCCGCATAATGGCAATCCGTATTTAAAGCCCGAATTGTCGAATGCTGTGGAAGCAGGTTATAATAAGGAGATGAAAAAAATATCTTTATCGGTAAATGTGTTTTACAGATATACAACAAACATCATTCGTAATTACATTATTTTAAAAGATAACGGTGTAGCGCTCATTACTCCTGAGAATTTTGGAAATGCAACTACGTATGGTGCGGAAGGAATAGCTTCTATTTTCCCAGCAAAATTTTGGAGCGCGAATATTAGCGCTTCTTGCTATCAACAAAACATTGATGGCAGTAATATCAGTTCCGAGATCTCAAATAATATCTTTAGTTGGTACGGCAAATTCATTAATAATTTTACCTTATGGAAAGGAAGTAAATTGCAGGTCATTGCTAATTACAATTCGCCCGTTGGAACACCGCAAGGTAAAAATATCGAGATCTATTATGCCGATCTTGGCTTTCAACAAAAATTATTCAAGAATCGCGGCGCTTTGGGAATTGTTATGACCGATGTATTCAATACCCAACGAAAAGGATATAGTTCGGTTACTCCCGATTTTAGTAATCATCGCTATTCTAAAATTGATACGCGCGCTGTATTACTCACCTTTGCTTATTCGTTCGGAACTTCCTTTAAGGAAGATCTGATGGAGAATAAATTTTCGAATGAGTAAGATCGATTGTTTTTTCTCTGGTAAATTTGCTTCCATTAATTTCTTTCGTATCTTCATTAAATTATTTTCCTCTAAACATATTTTATGGAAAGTTTAAGACCAAACGCACATAGTGCCAAAACTACTATTATCCTTCTTTGCAACATCAAGCAAACTGGTATTATAAAACGTTTTACATTAGATGGTCAAATAAATTAGAAATCAAAATGATGATTCATAAATGAAATCTTATCGTTTCTTCATTCTTTCTTTTTTTATTTCCTTGTTCATTCACGGTCAAGATACAGTGTCAGTGTTTTTTACATTTGCGAGTTCGAATATTGCAGAAGATCAGTTCGAAAAACTTAATTTGATGCCAACGCAATATGATATGAATGATCTTATTGCCATTAAATTTATTGGTATTACCGATTCGGTTGGAAAAAATTCCGATAATCTCAAGCTCTCTGCTAAACGTGCAAGTGCGGTGAAAAATTTTTGTGATGCATTCATTCCAAAAAATATTCCAAACAGCATTATTGCATTAGGTGAACGAAAGGGTAAAGATGTTGCCTTAAGTCGTCGTGTAGATGTACTTCTTTATTTTAAACCAAACAAACCCGAACTATTGCAAAATCCCGGCATTGAACCACCACCGGGTTGTTACTATATTGATTATTTTGTTTTGCATCGTGTAAAAAAACAAATAGTTCAACGTAAGGGAATAACATATGTAGTTTTGGAAGCCGCTGAACTTACATTAGAAAGAGCCAATCAAAATTTTTACGCCTCCATTGAAAAAGACGGAAAGGTAGCAGTGCATCCGATAAAATGGGTTGCACGAAAAACCGGAAAATTGTGGTGGAAAGGGGTTCGTTACATTTCTGAAATTCCTAAAGTGGAATTTGATCGTTTCAAGATATTCCGCATCGAAGATAAACCTTGTAATAAATGTCATGAATATTTGATCGATGACAAAACGATCAATAATGAATTTAATTGCGAACAGGTAGACCGTTTTTTAATGAAGAACATTCAGGTTAAACCCGTTTTTCTTGATCACAACAAAATTCAGATCCGTGTCGCCCGCGAATTTGTTGATCTTAATGAGCAATATTACACAGGGTGTGATCTTACAAACCGAATTTTCTGGCGAAAAGAAAATGGCCGTCATCACAAAGCTTATTATTACGCTACTGTTCCACTTGGCTATCCAGGATACCTTGCCAATATTGTGCGTACCATGAAATGTTGCAAGAGTGATCCAGAACCATCGGAATGTAATAGACCTATTGTTAAGTACGAACCTATTATGTGCGGCACACGAATGAATCGCGGTGTTTTTCTTTCTGCCGAAGTTGGTTCTCATCTTCAAATGAATGAATTGGTGTCTTATGCTTCCATTGGCGCTAGTAAGTACACTAAATTCGGACAGCTTTTGTTTTATGTGGGCGCTAATAACAAAAAAGATCTTCATGCTTCATTCCGTTTGCAATTCAGGGTATTTTCTATTCTCATGCGATCACTTAATCCGGTTTCTTCTTGGCAACAACCAAATAAAGGGATTGATCATCCTTGGTACCTTGCTCTTCACGCAGGAAGTGAAATGAAATTGCGTTATAATTCTTCTAGGTCGAATTTGATTGATGATAATATTAATCTTGAACTCGCCCTGCTTAACGGTCGCCAAATAGAAATGCCTATTATTTCAAGAGTATTTGTAAATTACGGCTATGCTTACGATCTCACGGGAAATTATTCTAAAACATTTTATCCTGTGCTTCACTTTGGCTTGCAAGCCAACATTCGGATATTGAGCAAAAATCCCTTAAGTTCCTTTGGTGGTTTGGATTGAGAACTCAAATTAATCAATATATAGGTATTAACCTTGCGGGAAATTAAATATTTGGCTCCATAGGAGCCAACTTATATTTGCATCTAAATTAACTAGTATAAAAATTCTGCTTATAGGCTCGGCTCCGTAGGAGCCAACTCTTATTAGAACAGTTAAATAACCAATGACCGAACCCCGTAGGGGTGGCCTCTTATAATTTATTTTCAAAAATGCTACAAATCATAGCAAGGATTCCATGAATTTGAAAATACCTTTGCTGTATAATGTCAAATACCTATTCGCAAATATTTATTCAGATCGTCTTTGCTGTTAAAGGACGAGAAAATCTCATTCATGAAAAAAACCGTGATGAATTAGAAAAATATATGAATGGGATCATTCAAAATAGAGGTCAGAAAACCCTGGCCATATATTGTATGCCTGATCATGTGCACATTTTGATAGGCCTTAAACCAAATATTTCTATATCAGATCTTGTAAGAGATATTAAGGCAGGCTCCTCATTATTTATTAATGAAAAAAATTGGATAATGGGGAGATTTAGATGGCAGGAAGGTTTTGGAGCATTTTCATATAGTAGAGATCAAATGAGGCCCGTTATAAATTATATTCTAAATCAAAAGGAACATCATTCGAAAACAACATTTCGGTCTGAATATGTAAAATTGCTAAATGACTTTGATGTAAAATTCGAAGAAAAATATTTATTTGAATTTGTCGAATGAAGAGGTCGCTCCTACGGAGCTCATTCATTGTATTATCTTTGTCTAATAAGAGTTGGCTCCTACGGAGCCTTAAACGATATTAATTACTTTTGTTCTGATCGCTTTCCTAATGCACACTTAGTCCAACAAGAGTTGGCTCCTACGGAGCCTTAAACAATTTCAAATATTTCTCTTTATTCGCATTCACCGAATATTTTTCCATTGCCCTCTCTCTCCCCTTTTTTCCTAATGCCTCGCGTTTGGTTTTGTTGTTGATCAATTCTTCCAGGGCATTTATCCATTCTTCTTTTGTATTTGCTATAATGGCGCAAGCATTCTCTGCAATTTCGGTGTTCACACCTACGCCGCTCATTACCACCGGAACTTCGCAGGACATATACGTTAATGCTTTTAATCCACATTTTCCCTTGGCCCACTCATCATTTGGCAAGGGCATTATTCCAATGTCAAAACTGTTGAGCTCATTCACTTCGGTTTCTAAATTCCAAGCAATTCCTTTTATTCCTAATTCCTCATTTTTATAATTGGCATCTCCCAAAACTTTAAATTGTAATTTGCCCGTGTATTTTTTGTTCAGCTCTTTTAAAACAGGAATGATCTCCTCAAAATGTTTGATGGTGCTAAAACTTCCGCTCCAGCCTATGGTGATCTTTTCTTTGCCGCGTAATTCAGGTTTTGGAATATGTAAAGATGTATCTACCGTTGTTGGAATTATCTCCACCTTTGCTTTTGCAAATTGTTTTGCTTTATCGGCTAAATATTTATTTCCTGCTATCATCACATTGGCCAACGACACATTTTTTTCAAATTTCTTTGGGTCTTTTACCCATTCCCATTTTTTATTTCCCGCGCTTGTATCTGCCAACCAAATGGCATCATCAACATCAAAGATCACCTTTTTACCGCTTTCGTGCGCCAACGTCTCAAATTTTGATGTCCCAAAAAAACTCGCTTCACGTTGAATAAAAATAATATCGAAATCTTTAAAGCGCGCAACATCTTTTTTTCGTTGTGCATTTCCTTTTAAAAGGATCATCACTTTTTTTAAAAAATTTCCTTTGCTATAAAAAATGGCATCATTTGCTTCGCTCAATAATGGCGACCAGGTAAATTCGAACCCATGCTGCTGCAAATACGGTAAATATTGCTCAAATCTGTATCGCTGACTGGGCGAGCGGTTGGGGCGGTGAGCAACTAATATTAATACTCTAGGCATTGCGCTAAAGATAAGGATTTGGCGACAATAATTTTGGTTCTTGTTGGTCCTGCGGGACAAAATGTCCCGTCCAACCATAACATACGAGAAGATCTCAGGTTGGGCGGGACATTTTGTCCCGCAAAATTGAATAAAAATAATACGTATAAAAAACCTATCTTTATCCTATGAATTCTGCCCTACGCACTGCCATTATTTTATTTACCCTTTTCATTTCCAAATTCTCCTTCTCGCAAGGAAAAGATTCTATTTATTTAATGAATGGTCAGGTGTTTGGTGAGATGGTGATTGATAGTTCGCTCGGCGCGGTTACCATCAACGATCCAAAAAAAGTAGGCAAGCGTTTGCATTACGAATTAGATCAGTTATATAAAATAAGATATATAAGCGGGCGCGAACATTATTATTATTCGCAAGATTCTTCTCGATTCAATTGGTTCACGCGAGAAGAAATGGGTTTATTTATTAAAGGCGAATCCGACAGTCGCCGTTTTTTTAAACCAAAAGCATGCGGTATTGCCGCCGGAGTTTTTGGATTATTAGGCGGCATGAGCGGAACATTTTGGGGACCAATTCTTCCATACGGTTATATGGCCTTTAGCGGTATCACAAAAATTAAAATAAAACACAAAACCATAAGCGATCCGCGATTTTTAGATTACGATGCGTATATTTTAGGTTACGAACGAAACGCAAGGCAAAAACGTAAGATCTGGTCTGTAATTGGTGGAAGCATTGGTTTAGTGGCAGGCTATGGTTTTTACGCAGCCTTTCATAATAAATATCCTGAGAACGCCCCAAGTTTTTTACAAATTAAATTATAAGAATTGAGAACTCTTTTCTTCATAATTTGCTATTGTTCTACCTCCGCCTTTGCGCAACTCTTTAATGAGAAAACACAAAATACCATGATCGCTAAATTAATTACAAGCGATTCGTTAACGTATTACCAATGCAGAGTTGTGGATGCCGACATACAAGTAACAGCAGGCAATCAAAAAATTGAAAGCGAGAAACAACAAATTACCATCACCGAAAAATTTGTGATCACTTTAAAAAAGAATGAATATTGGATCCGGTATTATACAAGCGGCTTAACCGTTTTTCCGAACAGAAAATTCTCCGGTTTAAAGATCCGACAAAAAGCGTATTGGAATTTTAGTTTTAGAGTTGAGCGTAAATTGGAAGATAAAGAAGTTGAATTTTTAGCCACCTTGCAAACTATAGGCAAAGAGACTACGGAATATGATTTTGCCCTTACGAAGTATACAACCAATCAAATTATTATTAAACAGCGGAAGAATTTTGAGCAGCTTTTAATAAAAGAAAAAGTGAGTATTAGTGAGGCATTGAAATTGTAGGCCTTTTTAACCACAGAGGCGCTTCGCGCTTCACAGAGGTTTGCACTGAGAACACGGAGCTCTACTAGACGCATAATTATTAAACACAGTTTTTCTCCGTGACCTCTGTGAAAAACTCTGTGAGAACGTAGCTCTCTGTGGTTTCTGCCTCTAAAAACGGTTATCACTTCTTCTTTTTCACATACGCATGCTGCGTCACAAAATAAAGTTGATACGGGGTCCCCACTTTAAAATTCACTTCCATCATTTCAATAAAATTCCCGGCATCATCAAACATCGAATTGGTTTCGCCAATGCCGCCGCCTACATATTTGTAAATATAATCTTGTCCGTCGGTGGGACCCAACGAAAAAATGGGTGAGAACTTTGTTTTTCCCTCGCCGCTATAGGCCATGGCTTTAAATATGCGCTGTCCTTGCTTTACATAATATTGTGCGCTATCATTAAAACGGGCTTTATAATACGAGAACGATTTTTCGTAAATAACTTTTATGCTCAATGGATGTGTTTTTAAAAATGCATCGGCTTTTACCAAGGCCGAATCATATTTCCCTTCGGCATTAAAATCATAAATACTTTTTTCTACTTTCAGATCTTCGTAAGGTTTATACTCCGGCCTTCCGGTAAATCCAATCATTAAAGCCAATACCTCAGCGTTGGTAAGCGTACTATCATTTTTTCTGAACCGCGATAGTAATTTTTCGTAATTCAAATTATCACCGGCATTTTTTGTTTTGGCGAGGATGGTTTTATAATCGGTTTTGTAAGAAAAATTGCTTTGGGCTTGAGTGAGGAAACCGAAGGCAATTAATAAAATGGTAAGGTGTTTTTGCATGGGGCAAATGTAGTAAATTTTTTAAGGTTTTTTGAGGCATTTAGTCGCAAAGCAGACCTGTGGTTTCCTCTTTTAAGAGTTGGTTTCTACCTCTAATAAATATTATGTAATTTAACAACCTTAAACAGATCAATATGACCAAACGTTTAACCATTGGCGAGGGAAAAATAAGCGGCTTTATCTCTATTTTTTTAGCAAGCCTTTCCTTTTTAGCCGTGTTTTGTTTTAAGTATCCAAAAGTTCTTACATCTCCTGAGTTTAGAAATCTCTATACCGGCGAATCTATGAAAATGCTTTTGATAGGTGTAACGATCGCATCTTTTCTGTTTGCTGTGTTGAGTTTTATATTAAGTAAAAAAAGATCCTACGCTCTAATTGCCATCTTAATTATTGTGACAACAATTTTTATTGGTGGTTTTTCTGTTGAGCCCAGCAGTGTAGAAAAAAGCAAATGGTATTTAGGATTAGATTGGTTATTGTTGGACCTTTTGCTCATGGCTGTTATTTTTGTTCCTATAGAAATGGTATGGCCAAAAAATACAGAACAAGCGCGCTTTCATGAAGAGTGGAAAACAGATCTCTTATATTTTATGGTAAGCCATTTGTTCATTCAATTCTTTAGTGTGGTAGTAACTACAAGTGTTACCAAAACATTTGGTAATTTAAGTTTGCAAGGATTTCAGGCATGGGTTCAATCGTTGCCGTTTGTCGTAGAATTACTCCTAGCCTTTTTTGTGGCCGACTTTTGCCAATATTGGGCACATCGCTTTTTTCATTCGCATGAATATTTGTGGCGTTTTCATTCTATACACCATTCCACAAAAAGTATGGATTGGTTAGCCGGAAGCAGAACGCACTTTATTGACATTTTTGTTACACGCTGCGCTGCCTTTGCGCCTTTATATATTTTTGGATTCTCTCCTTTAGTATTTAATATTTATATTTTATTTATGGCCATACACGCGGTATTAATTCATGCCAACACACGAATCAATTTTGGTTTTTTAAAATACATTTTGGCCACCCCACAATACCATCACTGGCATCATTGCGAAGATCCAAAATATTATGGGAAGAATTTTGCCACTATTTTTCCTTTTATTGATAGAATATTTGGAACTTACTTTTTGCCCTGTAACGAATGGCCCGAAGGCACAGGCGTCCACGAAGGAAATTATCCTAAAGGTTACCTCAAACAAATGATCCACCCTTTTACTAAAAGTCCTTTTGATAAAGATCTGAACATGGAAGATAGGGATAAAAGTAAGCGATAGGTGAAAATTATTATTGCGCTTCGACATGCTCCGTGGCCAAAAGATCTATCCCTTCGCCTGAAGATTTTTTTCGAGAAGATATTCGAGTTTTTCTTTATTGAGATCGGCGTTTATTTCTCCTG
>JAHEYC010000119.1 GCA_023251775.1 Sphingobacteriaceae bacterium
CATTAAATGCTTTGGCAGTATTAACGGCATCTTGTCCTGTCATACTATCCACCACAAATAAAATTTCATTGGGCTTGATCGCTTTCTTTAAATTCGCGATCTCGGTCATCATGGTTTCATCAACTGCTAAACGTCCTGCTGTATCTATTAATACAACACTGTTGCCATTTTCTTTTGCTTGCTTTAAAGCGGCTTCCGCAATTTTAATTGGGTCTTTTTCTTCTTTATTACTAAAGACATCCACTTCAATTTGCGCGCCTAATACGTGTAATTGATCAATGGCAGCAGGACGATAAACGTCGCAGGCCACCATTAAAGGATTTTTTCCTTTTTTTGTTTTTAAATAATTGGCAAGCTTTCCTGTAAATGTTGTTTTACCCGAACCTTGTAATCCACTCATTAAAATAATGGTTGGATTTCCACCCAAATAAATATCTTCTTTGGTGCCACCCATTAATCCCACCAACTCATCATGCGCAATTTTGATCATGAGTTGACCGGGCGAAACAGCCGTGAGGACATTTTGGCCCATGGCTTTTTCTTTAACGGTATCGGTAAATGTTTTTGCTACTTTGTAATTAACGTCGGCATCCAATAAAGCCTTACGAACTTCTTTAAGAGTTTCGGCAACGTTTATTTCGTTAATTTTTCCCTGCCCTTTTAATATCTTAAAGGCTCTATCTAACTTATCGCTTAAACTATCGAACATGTGTTTAAAATTGGAACGATAAATATAGTAAAAAACTCAGAAATAATAAAGGAGTTTATTGTTTTATTCTTCCCTACATACCGTAATTCCAGAAATGCATATGCGAAAGATATTCTTTCATTTTAGCAAAGGCAGGCTTTGTTAAAGCGAGTTGAATGCTCAAATTAAGGGTTACCACATGAACTTTATCAGTGAGTTGCGTAACAGGACCGGATTCTTTAGATGAATACACTTTTACTTTTGGATCTAAATAAAAATAACTCATATTAAATCCAACGATCCAATCTACATAATCCATTTCTTTGAAAATATACTTAATGCCTACTTCGGGTTTTACCAAAAAATAATACGTATCGTTCGTATGAAAATCAATATAAGAATAAGATCCAAAAGGATTTGTAGTTGATGTTGCACTCGTTAAAATATACGATGATCGGTAATCATAAACAAAATTCAATATTCCAACGCCGATCTTTGTTTGCAATGTAATATTATCCAAATTAAAAAATCGTGAATACCCTGCCGAATACGAAAGTAATTCCAGTTCAGGAGCGAAATTACTTGCAGTAAGAACGTTCACTGAATAGGTATCCACGCGACGTTTTGTAAAATTGTTCAACGAATCGTTTGTGATCCCAAATAAACTGTATTCAAAATCGAGACTAATGGCATTCTCGGGGTTTAAAATGTATTCGCCGCCTACCTTCATATTAAACCCGGTTCGCGCTTTGCCATATGAATTTTGCGAACTGCTACTTTTAGAAAAGCTTCCCAAAGGCAAAGCAACACCAAGACCATAATAGAGATTGAACTTATGATCCACATTGATCTGCGATAACAATTGTGTTGAAATAAGAATAAAAGATAGAAGAAGGTTTTTCATGTCGAATAACATTTCTAAATTTATAGAAAATTACCAAGAAACAAAACACTTCTGTGAGTCACGACATTTATATGAAACAAACGCTTGCCCTAGCCCAAAAAGGCCTAGGCTTTGTTTCTCCAAATCCATTGGTGGGATGTGTTATTGTGAAGGACGATAAAATTGTTGCCGAAGGTTATCATCAAACATACGGCGAAGCACATGCAGAAGTAAATGCGATAAATAATTTGCCATCTAACATCGATCCAAAAGATTGTACACTGTATGTAAATCTTGAACCCTGTTGTCATCACGGAAAAACTCCACCTTGTGCAGATCTTATCATTAGCAAAGGATTTAAAAAAGTGGTGATCTGTAATGTGGATCCAAATCCTTTAGTTGCAGGAAAAGGAATAGAAAAATTAAAACAAGCCGGTATTGAAGTTACTCAAGGCATTTGCGAAAAAGAAGGACGTTTTTTGAACCGACGATTTTTTACATTTCATGAAAAGAAACGTCCCTACATTATTTTAAAATGGGCGCAAACTGCGGATGGTTTTATTAGTAAATGGCCTATCCCAAAAAACAGATCGGAAAATAAAATTTCGGGAGAAGCGGCGCAAAAATTAGTTCATCAAATGCGAGCGAATGAAGATGCTATTTTAGTTGGAAAAAATACGGTGTTGAATGATGATCCGTATTTAAATACGCGTTTGGCCGAAGGAAAAAACCCAATGCGAATTATTATCACGGGTTCCGAAATTCCGTTCACCTATAATATCTTTAATGAAGATGCGCGAATTGTGGTTTTCAATCCCTTTAGAACCGAAGTAAAAGATCATATACATTATATCAAACTAAAGCCCGGTAATCTGATCCCTCAGATCCTCGAAAGCCTATATAAAGTGGGCATTTCGAGCGTTTTGGTTGAGGGAGGATTATTTACTTTATCCTCGTTCATTACTGCAAAAATGTGGGATGAAGAGCATATTTTTGTGAATCCGAAACTGAATTTTGAGTCGGGAATAAAAGCTCCAAAAGCTTCGTTAAATACTGATTTTCAGTCAGTTGTAGACGACAAATATTATGTTATCTATAACACTTCCGATCCAAAATAAATGCCTTTTCGCATTGGATTATTGAATATTTCACGTATATTTGCATCCCTCAAAAAAGGGAAAGTTTTAACCAGAAAGATCAAGAAGTCATGTCAAGAATTTGTCAATTAACAGGAAAAAAAGCGATGGGCGGGAACAAGGTATCGTTCTCGAACAGTAAATCGAAACGTCAGTTCAAAGTGAACTTGAAACGCAAACGTTTTTTTGTTCCTGAAACTAACGAGTGGGTTACATTACGTGTATCTACTTCAGCATTAAAAAATATAAACAAAAAAGGTATCTACGCTTGCTTAAAAGAAGCAAAAGCTAGTGGTATCCTTGCTTAATTTTATCAGTCATGGCAAAAAAAGGAAATAGAATTCAAGTGATATTAGAATGTACCGAACACAAAGAAAGTGGTAAACCGGGTACTTCACGTTACATCACAACAAAAAATAAAAAGAACACCACTGAGCGTATCGAGTTAAAAAAATACAACCCGATATTGAAGAAGATGACCGTTCATAAAGAAATTAAATAATCTACTAAAGAGATAAGAAAATGGCAAAGAAAGTAGTTGCAACGTTAAAATCAGGTAAAGGAAAAGACTTTACAAAGGTTATTAAAATGGTGAAGTCGCCTAAAACAGGTGCTTATACATTTAAAGAAGAGATCGTACACAACGATCACATCGCTGATTTTTTGAAAGATAAATAATAGCATTGTGCTATAGTCTATACTAAAATTCTTTCCCACTACAGGAAAGAATTTTTTATTTTAGCGCTAGTCTTAAAACATTACATGGGATTTTTTTCAAACATATTTTCAAAAGAGAACAAGGAAAGTCTTGATCAGGGCCTTACCAAGACCAAAGAAAGTTTTTTTGGGAAATTATCACGCGCTATTGCGGGTAAAAGCAGTATTGACTCGGAAGTACTGGATCATCTAGAAGAAATTTTAATTAGCGGAGATGTTGGCGTAAAAACAACTTTAAAAATAATTGAGCGCATTGAAGAACGCGTTAAGCGCGATAAATATGTTACCACAAATGAATTGAACACTTTATTAAAAGATGAAGTAAGCGCTGTATTAGATGAGAATAAAAGCAACCACGCCCTCGTAGATTTCGCCGGTCCCCTTACAAAAACACCTTATGTTATTTTAGTAGTTGGTGTAAATGGTGTTGGGAAAACAACTACCATTGGAAAAATGGCCTATCAATTTAAACACGCCGGAAAAAAAGTGATGCTTGGTGCAGCCGATACATTTAGAGCAGCAGCTGTTGAGCAGTTAACTATTTGGAGCCAACGAGTGGGTGTGGAAATTGTGAGTCAGGGCATGAACGCCGATCCCGCCAGTGTTGCATTTGATACATTAAGTAGCGCCAAAGCAAAAGAAATGGATGTGGTTATTATAGACACTGCAGGACGTTTGCACAACAAAGTAAATTTGATGAATGAGTTGAGTAAGATCAAAAATGTAATGAAAAAAATTATTCCCGATGTGCCGCACGAAATATTATTGGTATTAGATGGAAGCACGGGACAAAATGCTGTTGAACAATGCAAACAATTTACAGCAGCCACTGATGTTAATGCCTTAGCCGTAACAAAACTGGATGGAACCGCCAAAGGGGGCGTTGTTATTGGTATTTCGGATGAATTTAAAATTCCTGTTAAATACATAGGCGTAGGCGAAAAAATGACGGATCTGCAGCTTTTTAACGCTCGAGAATTTGTTGATAGCCTGTTCAAACAGTAGGATATTATCCTCTTATCCCAAATTTTTATTGAGAATACGTGTTTTTTTATACCTTTGGTTAAACTTAAAATTTGATCACATGAAGAAAATTTACTTAGTATTAAGTGCAATAGCCATCTCATTTGGTTCTTATGCACAATTAACGTTAACCAAAGCGGCCAACGAGCCTGTTATTGGAAATAGCAATATCATCAAGGGTTTCGACTCTTTAGGTGTTGTTCCTAAAAATACCGGTGCAGGTTTGAGTTGGAACTTTAGTTCGTTCATCCAAAATACAGTTAACGCAACCACAACGTATTCACTTCCTAATACTGTGTCTAACTATACACTTTTTACGGGAGCCACAATTGTAGAAAATACGCCTAGTGGTGATAAGAATTTTTGGAAAGCAGCTGCTTCACCAAGTATTCAATTTGAATTACTTGGTATTTATGATGGCACTAACGGTATCGAATTTAATTTCGGTGCGAATCCGATTGTTTCTGTTGTTTGGCCTGTAGCAATGGGCTATAACATGACTGATGCCGGATCAGGAACAGTTTCTGCTTTATCAAACACAGGTACTGTAAATTCTAATAATACAATGGTGGGAAGTGGTACGGGAACTGTGATACTACCGGGTAACGTAACATTTACAAATATTCTTCAAACAAAAACTACCGGCACACTTACTGCAGTCCTTCCTTCAGTTGGTTATACCATAAATATTTTAAGTACAGGTTATTCTTATTATTCAGGCACACAAAAGTTTCCTTTAGTATATGTTTACTACGAAAAAACCACGCTAACTTCTGCGTTTGGTCCAACTGTATCAAACACAGCTAAAATTGAAATGAATGCAAACGTTGTTACGGTAGGTATCAACGAAGTTAATTTTGATGCAGACTTCATTATGTTCCCAAATCCTGCAAAAGATAATTTTAGTGTGAACTTAAGCAATGCAGATAATTCTAACGGAACAATTGAAATTTATAATGAGCTTGGGCAAATTGCAAAACGAGTTAACCTTGGAAACGAGTCGGTGATCAAAACAAATGTTTCGGTTGCTGATCTTAAACCCGGTGTTTATATTGTAAAAACAAACATTGGTGCTCGAACATCTTCGCGAAAATTGATCATACAATAATTTGAAACTCTTTGAAATTAAAAATCCCCAAGGTAAACTTGGGGATTTTTTTTATTTGAATTTTTTAAACCGTCATGATCTCTTTTTCTTTCTGTTGAATATGTGCATCAATTTTTGTTACGCTGCCATCTGTAAGTGCTTGTATCTTTGTTTCAGCGCCTTTTGCTTCATCTTCAGGTAAACCGGCCTTTTGTAATTTCTTTACATTCTCGATCGAATCTTTTCTAATATTTCTTATTCCGATCTTTGCATCCTCACCTAATGATCGTGCAGTTTTGGTAAGATCTTTTCTTCGCTCTTCAGTTAAAGGTGGCACAACAATTCGAATGATCACACCATCATTTTGCGGATTGAATCCCAAGTTAGCAGCCTGAATTGCTTTTTCGATGGGCGTTAACATTCCTTTTTCCCAAGGTTGAATAACAAGAGTTCGCGAATCCTGAGTATTTACACTGGCTGTATTACTCAAGGGAACTTTACTTCCATAATATTCCACCAACACATTTTCGAGCATAGCAGGATTTGCTTTTCCGGCTCTTACTTTGGTTAATTCGGCTTCCAAGTGTTTAATGGATTTTTCCATCAGATCCTTGGTGCTGTTTAATATAGTTTGAACGTCGCTCATACACTTAATTTTATGTAAAAATAGTGATTTATATTTGGTATTATACAGCTACCGCAGCTTTTATATGCGGATGCGGGTCGTAATTCTCTAAGCTAAAATCCTCAAATTTAAAGGCAAAAATATCCTTAACTGCCGGGTTTATCTTCATTTGCGGTAATGGTCTAAGCTCGCGCGTTAATTGCAACTTAGCTTGTTCCATATGATTAGAATATAGATGCGCATCGCCTAAGGTATGAACGAACTCGCCGGGTTTAAGATCACAAACTTGAGCTACCATCATTGCTAAAAGCGCATACGAGGCAATATTAAAAGGAACTCCTAAAAAAATATCAGCACTGCGTTGATACAACTGACAACTTAATTTTCCATTAGCTACATAGAACTGAAAGAAAGCGTGACAAGGAGGTAATTTCATTGTTTCAATATCAGCAACATTCCAAGCGCTTACAATTAATCTGCGTGAATCGGGATTTTTTTTGATCATGTTTATCACTTGCGTGATCTGATCAATACTTCCTCCATCTCTCTTGGGCCAATTGCGCCATTGGTATCCGTAAACAGGACCTAAATTTCCATCGCTATCTGCCCAATCATCCCAAATACTTACGCCATTCTCTTTTAGGTATTTGATATTTGTATCACCTTTTAAGAACCATAATAATTCGTGGATGATGGATTTAGTGTGAAGTTTTTTTGTAGTTAATAGTGGAAATCCTTCGGCAAGATCATAACGCATTTGGTAACCAAATACACTTATAGTTCCTGTGCCGGTTCGGTCTTCTTTTTTTACTCCGTGCGCCAACACGTGCTTCATTAGGTCGTGATACTGTTTCATTTCAGGCTATAAAATTAAAAAACCCCCTGCTTTTTACAGGGGGTTCTTTCACAATTTTATAACAATTTATGATACTTTGTGTACTATTTCAATAAAGTAACATGCCCTTTGAATTCTTTTTTACCTACACCATTATCTCCGATCACTCGCACGTTGTAGATATAAACACCATCTGCAGCTTTTTGTCCTTTAATGGTTCCATCCCATCCTTTGTTGATGTCTTTGGTTGAATAAACCAGTGTTCCCCAACGATCAAAGATCTGCATGGTATAACCTTCTGCTTTTAATCCAAGTCCTTTGATGTTGAATACATCATTGATGTTATCATCATTTGGAGTGAAGGTGTTTGGAATATACACTGCTACATCTTCATCAATAGTGATCACTTTGTAAACACTGTCAATACAACCCCACTCATTTTTTACAACCAACATCACAGGGAATTTACCGTTGTTGTCGTATAAGTGTACAGGATTTTTTACGCTTGCTGTATCAACTCCT
>JAHEYC010000046.1:0-11368 GCA_023251775.1 Sphingobacteriaceae bacterium
GATCATCACTTCTGTATTATGTTATGTGAACGAAGAATTGTTCAACGAACAAAATATACTCATCATTTTTTCAGTTTTAGGTTTCATTGGATTTTTCTTCCTTATAAAAAATCCTATGAAAGAATTGGTGGAAGAACGTTCGCTAAGTCACGATCATCATAAACATAAAACCGATTGGAATTTGATCATAAAAGCACTGGTGCCAACACTTATTATTGCAACGGGAGCGGGATTAACTATTCCCTTTATCAGTTTATTTTTTGATAAAGTACATCATGTCGACACAGGAGAATTCTCAACCTACAGCGCCATTGCTTCTTTATTGGTTGCTTACGCAGCTTTAATGGTACCGAAAATAAAAAAGCATGTTGGTTATAAAATTGCAATTCCAACTACACAAGCCTTGGCCGTAATTTCATTAATTGCTTTGGCCACAACCGAATTATATTCCCAATACACAATTGCATTATATATTGCTGTTGCATGTTATTTAATTCGTCAACCTTTAATGAATATGGCAGGACCAATGACCACCGAATTAGTGTTGAATTATGTTGGGAAAAATAACCGCGAGATAACGAGTGCGCTTACGTCGGCCATTTGGAGCGGAAGCTGGGTATTAAGCGGATTGATGGTAAATATTCTATTTAGATTTGGTTATCAGTTCGTGAATATATTTTTAATAACATCAGGTTTATATGCATTGGGTGTAATTATGTATTACGGACTCATTGTTGATTATGTGAAACGTGAAGAAAAAGGATTGATTGAAAGCTAAATTCATAATTATACTTTGTTTTTTGACGAACTTCTTGTTCGCCCAACAGCAGAATTTTTCTTTGGAAAAAGGAAGTTGCGTTGTGTTTAAGCAACACGTTTATGCCTTTGGTTTTAAAAGTAATTCGTTCGTGATCTATAAACTCAGATCAAATTTACAATTGATAGATAGCATTTATTATGGCTTGGATAAAACAAAGACGGCTGATTACTTAAGCATAGATTGCGATACCATGCACGAAACCTTGAATTTTCATTTACAGAAAAAAGATAAACAAAATGTTACACTACTCCGTTTTGACCAAAAATTCAAGTTGGTGAATGAATTCAAAAATATTGAAGTTACCAAGTTAGATCCGTTCGCCACCTTTGATCATCAAAAATTCGTATACAAGAAATTTGTATATGCTGTAAAAACAGCCATAGATACAACGGGCAAACAATATTATCTTTCAAAATACGAATTGCAGAACTCAAACGACAAAGCCTTCGACTATAAATTTAAATGGCAATTTAATTTTGAGAAGAAACATATTAAAAATGTAAAAGTATTTTATGCCGATAGTTTGAAGGTATTGGCGTTTGTGCACGTGAAAGAAGGAGAACGCAAAGGACAATGGGTATTAAAGATCAATGCTATTACCGGATTGATCATAAAAGCAAAAAAAATAAGTTCGAATGCGAATTTGAATTATAGATATGGCGATCATTTTGTAGACGCGGTAAGCAAAAATATTTTCGTTTTAGGACAACTTACCAACGGCGAGCAGTTATCAAGTGCAAGCCCTACTCTTTTTATTTTACAGTTCGACAGCATGCTTTCTCTCAATGCTCAAAAACTAATTATCCAACGCATCACACCGGCGAATCCAAAAGCAAAAGGACCAAGCGGTTTTGTATTTCAGATAAATGGGGTAAAAAAGAGGTCGCCGGATAATTATGACTATCAAATAGACTTTTACAAAAATAATAGCATCGACTATAAATACGCTAACACGTGCGTGCAACATTTTTCGTTTGAAGATGATGCTATTGTTACTGAGCCTGTGGTCATCAAAGAATTTCCTGAGATCGAGAATTACTTTTTTACCACCGATAAAAAAGATCTTAATGGAAAAATATTTGCCGACACAAGCAGAAGTACGGATCGTTTATTTTATAATGAACCCGTTTTCAAAGTAAAACAAGTTTTCAAATTAAATAGCGATGAAATGCCGGTGTGGATCTTGAAAAAAACAGATATCAAAACCGAAACTATCAATTACAGCACATTAAAGCCGGGACTAAAGATCTACGAATTAAGATCCCTAAGCACAAATCAAAAAAATGAAGATCCCGGAATATTATTCTTTGGAAAAAGCGAATATGTTTTGTTTTACACAAAGAATGGGAACATTTTACATCTTGAAATCGGGAATTGGTAGAAGAACTAAGCTTAGTTTCTTCGTTTGCGGGACAAAATGTCCCGCCCAACTTGAGTTTACCACTTTAAAGGTTGAACGGGACATTTTGTCCCGCAAGAATATAGATGGGTTTTTTACATTCCAACTTTCCAAACTGCCGCGTGAGGGTCCCGATAGCTATCGGGAGTAGCGAAAATCCTTTTTGCTTCCAGCGTGTTTCCTGCAAAAAGATTGCAGCGGAAAGCCCGACCCCGCATGGTTAATTCCATTTGCAGGGGCACGCCCAAATAATTCAAAAAAATTTCTAATGCTAAAATATCATTCCCCTGCTAATTCCGCCGCTTTCTTCCCAACTAAACTCCCTATTGCAATTCCCATTCCTCCCATTCGTACAGCAGCGATCACGTTTTTTGAAACATATTTAATGATGGGTTTTTTTTCGCTTCCAACGCCCATAATTCCTGCCCAGCGTTGATCGATCTCAAAGGGTGTATTTGGCAGTATCATCTGTTTCAGTTTTTTTTCAAGATCATTTTGAATTTGCGCGGTGATCTTAAAATCGGAACTTGTTTCGCCCTTGATGTCTAAATTTCGTGCTCCCCCAAATAAAAGTCGGTTATTTATATTCCTGAAATAATAATAGCCTTGTTGGTAATGAAAACTTCCTTTTATTTTTAATCCTTTAATAGGTTTGGTTATCAAAACCTGAGCTCTTGCAGGAGCAACATCTTTTATATTTAAAAGTTGCTTAGCAAAACCATTAATGGCCACAACTACTTTTTTAGCGCTGAATTCTGCGATATCCGTTTCAATAATTGCTGATGGGCCTGAATCAAAAATGTTAGTAACTGTTACGCCATTAAGTATGGTGATATTGTTTTTTCTTACCAAGCTCATCAAACTTTCCATCATTTTACCGGTATCGATCTGACCTTCGCAACGATTTAATACGAGCCCTTTTGTATTCTTAAATCCGAAATTCTTTATTTTTGAATTCACTAATGCATAGGTATTCTTTTCGCCTATAGCTTTTCGCATTTTCTCATTCATAGCAGGTAATTGATCAATGCATCTTTCCAATTCGCTTGTATCATCAAACAACTCGTAGCCCCCTAAAGCCTTATAGTCAATAGCCTTATCCCCAAGGGATTTACGTAAAAGTTTTAAACCATTACTTCGCATACTTACAGTTTCCCAAACTTGTTGTTCGGGAATGGTCTTAAGATCTTGTAATAATTCACTTAAGCTTCCAAAACATGCAAAACCTGCATTTTTTGTACTGGCTCCAAAGGGTAAAACACCTCTTTCTAATACCGTTATTTTTGCTTTGGGATTTTGTTTTTTATAGTTCAATGCGGTAAAAAGACCAACGATTCCGCTTCCAATTACGACAAGGTCTTGAACACCTAGATAGCGATCAGTTTCCCAATAACTGATGTTAACATTTGTTTTGTTTTTGCTTGCTTTTTTGGTTCGCATTTTGCTGGAATTTCGTAAATTTAGGTCTTATAACTCTTATGCACAACACCTTTCGGGGGTATATTCGTATTTTATTCATTTGTGTGATCTTAGCGGTGTCGGTAAATGCCTTTGCCCAACAAAAAGCGGTTCATTTTAGTACCAAAATTGAGAAAGGCGGAAATGGATGTGGTGGTGCAAATCTTACTATAACTCAAAATGGAAAAGCTTTTCAAAATGTTGTAACAAATGATGACGGAAAAGTAAAGATCGATCTTCCTTATGGTTATAATTATTTGATCGTGGTGAGTAAACCACAAATGTGTACCAAAAAATTTGAGATCTCAACCGTTGGTGTTCCTGAAGAAGGTAATCCTCAATATTTTTCTATTGAAGCCATTACGTTATTTGAATTACAAAAAGGAATTGATTATTCGGTTCTAAATAAAACACTTGTAAAAGCGGCTTATGATCCAAAAAGTAATAGTATTGATTACGATGAGAATTACATCAATCAAATGTTAAGTGAGTTGGACAGACTCAAAGAATTAGAAGCAGAAGCAGTTGCAAAAGCAAAGGAAGCAGAAGCAAATTACAAAGGAGCCATTGCAGCAGGAGATAAATCATTTCAAAAGAAAGAATGGCAATCGGCACTGTCGAGCTATCAACAAGCATCTACTTTAAAACCTGCCGAGAATTATCCTAAAGATCAAATTGGACAAATAAAAAAGATAATGGCTGATGAAGCAGCAAAAGCAAATGCCGATGCAGCCGCAAAAGCAAAAGCAGATGCGGAAGCTGCTGCCAAGAAAAAAGCAGAAGCAGATGCTGCTGCTGCAAAAGCCGCTGCCGAGGCAAAAGCAAAAGCAGATGCAGAAGCTGCTGCCAAAGCAAAAGCAGATGCAGAAGCTAAAGCGAAAGCGGATGCAGATGCTGCTGCGAAGAAAAAAGCGGAAGAAGAAGCTGCTGCAAAAGCAAAAGCTGCTGCGGATGCCGCCGCTGCGAAAGCAAAAGCGGATGCCGAGGCAAAAGCAAAGGCGGATGCGGAAGCTGCTGCTAAAGCAAAAGCCGATGCAGATGCTGCAGCCGCAAAAGCAAAAGCCGAGGCAGATGCAAAAGCAAAAGCAGATGCGGAAGCTGCTGCCAAGAAAAAAGCAGAAGCAGATGCTGCTGCTGCAAAAGCGAAAGCAGAAGCAGAAGCGAAAGCAAAAGCTGATGCAGAAGCCGCTGCAAAAGCAAAAGCGGAGGCAGAAGCAAGAGCAAAATTAGACGCTGCTGCCAAAGCAAAATTAGATGCTGAAAATGCGGCAAAAGCAAAAGCGGAAGCCGAAGCAGCCGCTGCAAAAGCTAAAGCGGAAGCAGAGGCAAAAGCTAAAGCTGATGCAGAAGCAGCCGCGAAGAAAAAAGCGGACGACGAGGCCGCAAAAGTAAAAGCTGCTGCTGAGGCCGCTGCGAAAGCTAAAGCAGATGCGGATGCTGCTGCAAAAGCAAAAGCGGATGCAGAAGCTAAAGCAAAACTAGATGCCGCTGCTAAAGCAAAATTGGAAGCAGAAGCTGCTGCGAAGGCAAAAGCAGATGCAGAAGCCGCTGCGAAGAAAAAAGCAGAGGACGAGGCAAGAGCAAAATTGGATGCCGCTGCCAAAGCAAAATTAGATGCTGAAAATGCTGCAAAAGCAAAAGCAGAAGCGGATGCAAAAACAAAAGCTGATGCAGAAGCAAAAGCAAAAGCAGATGCCGACGCTAAAGCAAAAGCCGCGTTGGATGCCGCTGCTAAAAAGAAAGCCGACGAAGAAATAAATAATAAATACAGATCTGTACTTGCACAAGCTGATAAGAATTTTAATGCGAAAGAATATAGCATTGCGAAAACATTTTACAACGACGCCATTGTGATGCGGCCTGATGAGGCATATCCAAAAAATAAGATAAAAGAGATCGAAGAGATCGAAAAGAAAAAAGAAATAGATGACAAAAATAAAAATGCGATCCTACCAACGCTCGGCTCAAAAACTACAGCAGTTGTAACAGCAACTGTTGATCCTGATGCAAAATATAAAGATGCAATTAAAGTAGCCGATAGTTATTTTGGACAGAAAAAATACCCTGATGCCAAAAAATATTATGAAGAAGCCCTCGTTGAAAAAGGCGGCGACGCTTACGCAAAAGTACGTTTGTTAGAGTGCGAAAAACTTATTAATTCGGATAATAGTCCGGAAATAAATGCACGAAAAAAAGAGCTCCTTGCGAAATATAAAACAGGCGTTACCGAAGAAACTCTTACCGGTAACGGTGTTGTTATTCTGCAACGTGTGGTGGTAAAAGAAACCGATGTGTTTGTTTATCAGAAAAAAATGTTCAGCTGGGGTGGAATTTCTTTCTTTAGGGATCAAACGCCAATTACAGAGAGTATCTTTGAGCAGGAGACCAAATAGATCTTATGCAAACATTAAGTAAAGAGATCACAGAAGACATTCGTTGCTGTGTTTGCGGTAATGCCGATCCGCAAAAATTCAAATTAATTTACCGACGCGAGAATTTTGATGTGACCGAATGCAATACTTGCGGTTTTTATTTCATTCCCCCCTTCTATCGCAAAAAAATAGAATATCAACAGTACAAGAACGAAGCAGTAACGCAAGCAATTCGCTCGGGAAATAATTGGGTAAAAATTCAGCGACATAAACTTAGGTTCAAACTCATTCAAAAATATCAACGTAGTGGTTCTTTATTTGACCTTGGCGCGGGTTGGGGACATTTTATGATGGCAGGTAACGAATTAGGATATAAAACCTATGGCATCGAAATTTCGGAGCAACCGTATTTGTATTGTAAGAATGATTTGAAGTTGAATGTGGATCATATCGACTTCTTTAAAATGGATGAGAACAAAAAGTTCGACATCATTACCTTGTGGGATGTTTTGGAACATATTGATAAGGCCGATTCATTTATTGATAAATGCGCTAAATTAAATGCACCGGGCTCTTTTTTGGTTCTGCAAGTGCCACAAATTGATAGTTATTTTGCGAAACGTCATAAAGACAAATGGAAAATGATGGGCTTAGATCATGTGAATTATTTTAGCAAGAAAACAATAACTCAATTACTTTCAAAACACGGTTATGAGGTTCAAAGGATCAGATCCTCCTTTGAAATAAAGCTCTTTATCATGTACACTATTTTACCACTAATTAAACGCTTAAAGTCCAAAAAAAAGATCAGTCAGCGCGAGGCAAATTATTCCATCAACCAGGCCGAACGTCAGCAATACTTCAACAAGTTCACCAGCAGGCCTATGTGGCAGCTTAAAGTATTCGTGTTTTTCCATAATATCCTCTATAATTTGCTCTCCTTTTTAAATATTGGCGAAGAAATGATAGTAGTTGCAAAAAAAGTTGCATAATTTTATGGAAAATGAGAAGGTCACGAATCTCAATTAAAAAACATTAACCAAATGAAGAAATTAGTATTAGGTATTTGCATTTTGTTTGCATTCACAACCTTTAGTCAAAAACTAGCAGAAGTAAATTTAGAATTACACGATGGTAATATCATTAAAGGAACCGCGAATTTTAATGATATTGATCTTACAACAGCCTACGGAAAATTAATTATTCCCGTAAGTAAAGTTGGAAATATCAAGATAGGTTACGGAAAAGATAGATCAGCAACCGATAAAGCTATGTCGTACATTAAATTATTAAGCGGCAGCAATAACGATGAAGTTAGAAAAAGCGCTTATGCTGATCTTGTAAAAATGGGATTGAAAGCATTATCCGCATTGGAAGATTTTTACGCCGATCCAAAAAATATTGTCGAAACCGAATACACCGGCGATTTTACCATTGATAATGCTTACGAAGAAATTAAGACCAATAATAACATCACCGAAACCAGCACTGCTGAAGACGTGATAACTATTGACAATGCCTATACCATGGGTGGAACATATAATTTTACAAAACTGGATGTGAAAACCGAATATGGAACGCTTAATATTCCAAAGGAAAAAATAAAATCCATTGATATTTTTGTCCCAACAGGAACAGGTGGAGAACAATTATTTAAATTAATGGGCAATAAGAATATCAGCGGAAATCAAAATGGAGGCTGGTATAAAACAGGCATTACTTTAAAAGCGGGACAAAAATTCTCGATGAGTGCTACAGGCGAAATTACCCTTGCAAGTTTAAGCAATGCTGTTTATAAACCCGATGGAAGTACCAAAGCTTCGGGAGCAACCGATTATACCGGTGGCGATTATGAAGGAAGTTCTACCTATGCAACTTACGGCATGTTAGTTTATAAAATTGGAGAAGCCTCTTACGATAATTTAAAAGCAGGCGCCAAATTCACAGGTACGGCTAAAACCAGCGGTATGCTTTACCTTTCGGTATACGAAACCGTATTCAATGCCAATAACAAAGGATCTTACAACGTTAAGGTAACAGTTAACAAATAGTCCTTATACTATCTGGTCATTACAAAAGGGTCAAGCTAAAACTTGATCCTTTTTTATTATCTTCTATTTCGGTTTCCATTATTTTTTTATACATTTATTATATGAGTGAACAAACCTTAGAAAAAAATGCCGACATGGCTAATACAGTTAAATGTTCTAACTGTTCGGCCAATTTAAAATTTAAACCAGGGACAAAAAGTTTGGTGTGCGAATATTGCCACACCAAGAACGAGATCTCCTCTACTCCAACCGAAGTGGTGGAGAATGATTACCATAGTTTTTTAAGAACTAACACCGGCAAAGCGCAAGAACAACAGATCACTGTTTGTAAATGTTCTAATTGCGCCGCTTCCACTACTCTTCCGCCCAATGTAACTGCAAGCGCTTGTCCGTATTGCGACACACCTTTAGTTGTACAAAACGCAGCAACTTGCAGCATCGTTAAACCAAAATATTTATTAGCATTTCATATTGACAGGAACGCCGCCAAAGAAAAATTTATTTCTTGGGTTGGTGGTTTATGGTTCGCGCCAAATAAATTAAAAGACTACGCTGCACATAGCGCCGAAAAATTAAATGGCGTTTATATGCCTTACTGGACCTACGATTCGGATACAACAACAGGTTATATAGGAATGCGTGGAGATCATTATTACGTTACCGAAAGTTATCGCGACGCCAATGGAAAAACGCAAACACGTCAGGTGCGACATACGCGTTGGAGTTCGGCAAGCGGAACGGTAAGAAAAGATTTTGATGATGTTTTAGTGTGTGCTTCGCATTCGCTTCCAACAAAACTCACCCGCGAATTAGAACCGTGGGATCTTCAAGAGCTTGTGGAGCACGATGATCGTTACTTGGCAGGATTTTTAACCGAGAGTTATCAGATAAATATTGAACAAGGATTTGAAAGCGCCAAAGAAATAATGTTAGAAGGAATTCGCACCGAAGTTCGACGCGATATTGGCGGTGATGAACAACAGATCATTACGTTGAATGCCGATTATAATAATATCACCTTTAAACATATTTTATTACCACTTTGGATAAGCGCATACAAATATGCCGAAAAAACATATCGCTTTACGGTGAATGCTCGAAGCGGCGAAGTTCAAGGCGAGCGTCCTTACAGTGCATGGAAAATATTCTTCTTAGTGGCTACTATTATTGCGGTAATTGCTACGGTGATCATTGTGGCTCAGAAAAATAATTGAGGCCTTTTTAACCACTGAGAACATAGAGGTTCACACAGAGTTTCATGGAGAAATAATACTTTAGACGCTTTAATAAAAGTAAGCGAAGCTTTCTTCTCTATGAACCTCTATGAAAAAACTCTATGGTCTCTATGGTTTTTGCCTCTAAAATTCTACTGCACCACCTTCGACTTTGTAACAGCAGTTGCCATACTGAACCAACCAATGGATCTTATTTTCGCGCCATTTGGTGTGGAAATATTTGTTTTTATATTCTCAGGGGTAGTCGCAAATAATCCTGCGTTATTAATTTGTGTGAGTGCTTGATAAAAAAAGAAATATGTTTCGCGCGAAATAGAATGGATCTCAACTTTACACACATCATTTAATTTGTAATTTTTAAATCCTAAGAACGTAGCAGATGGCGTAAAGGCAATAGTATCAGTGGGTGCATTTAAAACTGCTCCTCCAGTTCCATCAATGCAAATATTAATATCGGCTGAGCCATTGAATAATGTATCATTCCTAAATGTTCTCAGCCAATAGTAATCCGGGTTATTATCTGCCTTGTCTCTCGCAAATAACAAACAGTTATACGAATTAGCAGGGCCACCAAATGGATCCGAACCATCGTTGTAGTAAGCGCCAATGCTATCGATAACAGCTCCTCTGTTTTGTTCGTTGATCGATGTGTATGTATCTCCATTGATCGTAACTTGGAGCATATACTTATGTCCTAAACGCGCGATCGTATCAGGAGTATTAATAGAATAAACATATTTTCCTTTTGATGTATAACTAAAACTATAAGAAGCAGAAGTGTTCAGATCCACTAAGGTCACAATAGCGTTATCAACGGGAGGCGCCGAACGATTACTGAAATAACTATCGTTGGTTGTAACTCGCACTACTTGATCTGTTCTAAGATCACTAATAAATGCATCGATCACATATAATTTTGATCCTTCATCCAATTTAATTTGCACCACATTTTCACATGATATGAAAAAGATAATAAGTGGTATGATATATGCTAATTTCTTCATGATCTAAAATTTGAAATTATAAGTTATAGCAGGCACAATTGAACCTATCACCGAAAAACGAACAGCCTCTGTTTGCAATGGATCTCCGGCCTTAGTTCTAAAATAAATACTATAGGCATTTCGGCGATTATACACATTGTACACGCTTAACACCCAAGAGCTCTCGTGGTTCTTAAATATAGGAGCAAAAAATTTCCGTGGAGAAGAGATATTATTATCTAAACCAAAAAGTTTACGTTTCCATACTCTTCTATTGAACTTTCTTTTCCAATGTTTTTCCATATCAACATTCCATGTTAATCCAAGATCTAAACGATGGTAAGGCGTAATGCGGTAATTATTTCTTACACCGGTTGTGTTGTATGGAATATTAAGATCCTGGATCTGTATCTTCGAATTTGGGAATGTAGCAGGTGTTCCGGTCAAAAAAACAAATGTGGCTCCTATATTTAATTGCTTGGTGATATCCCAATTCATATTTGTATTCAAACAATGTGTTCTATCATATCTGCTTCTGAACCAATCGTCGTTACTAATTCCGCGCACTAAACGTTCGGTCTTACTTAATGTATAACTCACCCATCCTCCTAATTTTCCTTTCGATTTTTTAATATACACTTCAGTTCCGTAAGCGCGACCTAATCCTTGGATCAATTGTCCTTCTACATAATTATTTATAAAGAGATCTGCATTATCCACATAATCCAATTGATTTTGCATGTATTTATAATAAACCTCAATAGATGTTTCGAACATATTGTCTTTAAAATTTCGGAAATACCCAATAGCGCCTTGATCGGCGATCAATGGTTTTAAATTATTACTTGCAATTGTATAAACATCTAAAGGTGTGCTCGCAGCAGTATTACTTATGATCTGTAAATATTGCGCCATGCGATTATAACTTGCTTTTATAGAGCTAAAACTATTCAATACATAATTCATGCTAAAACGCGGCTCAGGAGTTACGTATGCTTTAATGATCTCTCCTTTAGCATAAGTTCGTGTGTGATCAAAAGGTAGTGGTTC
>JAHEYC010000046.1:11378-29801 GCA_023251775.1 Sphingobacteriaceae bacterium
GTGGTTCGTTTGGAATAGTATCGCGATAATAATACGCTTTTCCGTTTCCTACATAATTATAAATACTCACACGTAAACCGTATTCTAAAGTTAAACGTGGAAGGATCTTGTGCTCATTACCCAAGTAAACCGAATACTCAATTCCATAACGCTTATCCGCTTTAAATCTTACTTTCGAGCCCGCATCAAATTGCCCCGTTGCATCAAATGGCCTAAAATCATACATTAAAGCCTGCGCACCAAAACGAATTGTATTTTTTGGATTATGATAATATATAAAATCGGGTTTTACACTGTAATTGATCACGTTGCTGGTCCACCTAAAAAGTTGGTTCTGCGATTCTAATTTAAATTCAAGAAGATAATCGTAATTGCTGTAGAAACCCGTAACATTCATAAAAAGTTTATTATTGAAGATATGATTCCAACGGGTAGTTGCGGTTGCATTTCCCCAATTGAATTTAAAGGCCGTTGCGCCAAATACATCTCTTCCAAAATATCCACTGGCAAAAACGGTATTCTTATCATTGATCTTATAATTGATCTTGGCAGTAAGATCATAAAAATAAAAATCAGCATTTTTAATCGGACTCGATTTTTTTACGAAAGGTTTTACAAGCGCATCAATATAACTTCTTCTGCCTGCAATAATAAAACTCATTTTATCCTTTATAATAGGAGCTTCAATACTTAATCTGCTAAATATGGATCCAACACCACCATTCACCGCCATTTTTTTACTATTCCCCTCTTTCATGCGTATATCTAAAATAGAAGAAACACGTCCGCCATATTGTGAAGGAATTCCACCCTTGATCAATTTCACATCTTTTACGGCATCAGGATTAAAAACAGAGAAAAATCCAAATAAGTGCGATGAATTATAAACAGGAGCTTCGTCCAATAAAATTAAATTCTGATCAATATTTCCTCCACGTACATTAAAACCGCTGGCACCTTCGCCCATAGTTGTTACACCCGGTAATAATTGCACGGCGCGAACAATATCTACTTCGCCCAATAATGCAGGGATCTTTCGTATTTGTTTAATATCAAGTTTTGCAACACCCATCTCCACATTTTTAATGTTCTTATCTTCTGCTTCTCCTAAAACTACAACTTCTTCCAATTGCGTTCCTTCACCTGAGACCTCAATATTTTTTGTAATGTTCTTTTCGAGTTCTATAATTAATACTGTATTATTATAGCCTATATAAGATACAACGATCGTGTGCGTTCCTTTAGGAAGTGTAAGCGAATAAAAACCATATTCATTGGCAACGGCTCCTTGTGTAGTTCCTGCTTTCACTACCGAAGCACCAATGAGTGATTCCCCATTTTTTCCATCTTTAATATAACCACTTAGCGTGAATCGATCTTGCGCCGTAATAGTATTTGCGAAAAGTAAAAATGCAAAGAGGAAAAGTAAGTGAGATTTTATTTTTTTATTCATAGATCTATTTATACGACGTTCTCAAAGAGTATTAACCCTATTGAATTTGGGTGCAAACCTATGGAAACTTTTCTCGTCCTCAAAGTTTCTGTCATTTTTTAAAACCGACCATAAAGATAATTCAAGCATTCTTACAAAAGGCATTCAAAAATTGTGGGTTATAGCGATCCCTCCAAACATCTGACTTTTAATAACCTTGTATACTGTGTATGAATTAATTACACTTTTTTGAACATTATTAGTATGTTTGTAACAGAAACTCTAAATGAAACCAAGCCTACCAAAAGGAACACGCGATCTTAGTCCTGCCGATGTTTACAAACGTCAGTATATTTTTAATATCATCAAGACCAATTTTCAGTTATTCGGTTATCAGCCCATTGAAACACCTTCGATGGAGAATATTCAAACACTTACAGGTAAATATGGAGATGAAGGTGACCAACTTATTTTTAAAATTTTAAATTCGCGATTGAACGAGAGCACTAAAAAAGATCTTCTACGTGAAAAATTCAACGAGAGTTTAGAAAAACCCTTGAACTCCGAAGATCTTACCGAAAAAGCATTACGTTATGATCTTACCGTTCCCTTTGCACGTTATGTGGTGATGCACCAAAATGATATCACCTTTCCTTTTAAACGTTATCAAATTCAACCGGTGTGGAGAGCAGATAAACCGCAAAAAGGACGTTACCGCGAATTTTACCAATGTGATGCCGATGTTATTGGAAGTAATAGTTTGATAAATGAATTGGAATTGATAACGCTTATGGATAAAAGTTTTAGCGAATTAAAAATTCCGGTGAAATTAAAAATAAACAATCGAAAAATATTAAGCGCCATTGCCGAGATCTCGCAACAACCCGATAAATTAATTGATATTACAGTTGCCATTGATAAATTAGATAAAATTGGCAAAGACGGTGTGATCGCTGAACTCAGAACAAAAGGCGTAAATGATGCCGCTATCAAAACCATTGAGCCTATTATTGATTTTACAGGAAGTAATTCAGAAAAACTTACTAAACTCAAAACGCTTTTCGCTGCATCGGAAATTGGAAAAAAAGGAATTGAAGAATTGAATTATTTATTAGAAGGAAGTAATACCGTTGGTTTAAAACATATTTCTTTAGAATTAGATATTACACTCGCACGCGGATTGAATTACTATACCGGAACAATTTTTGAAGCAAAAGTAAATGCAGGAACGTTCACGCCAAGTATTTTGGGTGGCGGACGATACGATGATCTTACCGGAGTTTTTGGATTGAAGAATATGAGTGGTGTTGGAATTTCCTTTGGCATTGATCGCATTTTTGATGTGATGCTTGATCTTGGTCTTTTTCCTGAAAGCGTTACTAAACCAACATCTACAAAAGTTCTACTTACCAATTTTGGTCCTAACGAAGAAGTATTTTGCTTAAAATTATTACACGAACTCCGCTCAAAGAATATCAATTGCGAATTATATCCGGATGCCAAAAAGATCCAAAAACAATTTGAATACGCCGATAAAAAAGGAATTCCTTTTGTATGCGTCATTGGTAGCGAGGAAATTGAAAAAGGGATCTTCTCTTTAAAAGATCTGGCAAGCGGACAACAAGAAAAACTCAGTAAAGAAGAACTTATAAATAAACTTTTGAAATAATGATGAGTTATGAATGATGAGTTATGACTTAATTCATCATTCATAAATCTTAACTCATAACTCCAAAAATGGCAACACACACTATACATATCTCAAAAAAATTAAGCATTAGTGCCTTAAGCGAATTTTTAAACGATACGCAAGCAAAAGTTGTTTTATCGGATGAAGCTAAACAAGCCATTGTAAAAGGACGTTCGTATTTAGAAGAAAAAATAAAGAAACACCAAGCGCCGATCTATGGGATCAATACCGGATTTGGAGCATTGTGTAATGTTTTAATTCCTAATAACGAATTAGAAAAATTACAAGAGAATTTAATTAAGAGTCACGCTTGCGGAATGGGAAATACAGTGAGCTCGGATATTGTAAAGCTCATGCTCTTCTTAAAAATTCAATCGCTTGCTTATGGAAAAAGCGGAATTCAATTAAGCACCGTTGAGCGTTTGATAGACTTACTAAATAACAATGTTTACCCCGTTGTTTACGAACAAGGTTCGTTGGGTGCCAGCGGAGATCTTGCTCCCCTCGCCCATTTATGTTTGCCTTTGATAGGAATTGGAAAAGTTGAATACAAAGGAGAAACTAAGGATGCTTCGGACGTATTGAAAACACTGGGTTTGAAGCCGATCACTTTAAGCAGTAAAGAAGGTTTAGCATTATTGAACGGCACGCAATTCATGAGTGCTTATGGTGTTTACTGTTTAATTAAAGCAAACAAATTAAATAAAGCGGCCGATACGATTGGCGCCATTTCATTAGAAGGTTTCGATGGAAGGATAGATCCATTCAAAGCTTCCTTGCATAAAATTCGTCCGCACAAAGGACAAATAGAAACCGCTGCCAACATTCAAACTATTTTAAAAGGCAGTGAGATGATCGCCAAACAAAAAACACAAGTGCAAGATCCTTATTCGTTTCGTTGCATCCCTCAAGTGCATGGCGCCACAAAAGATGCAACTACATACGCGCACAACGTTTTTGAAATTGAAATAAATTCGGTCACCGATAATCCAACAATTTTTCCGGAGGATGATGAAATTCTAAGTGGCGGTAATTTTCACGGACAGCCATTAGCCATTGCTTTGGATCTTTTATGTATTGCCATGAGCGAATTAGCAAGTATTTCCGAGCGAAGAATTTATTTACTCATCTCAGGTCAGCGCGGTTTACCACCTTTTTTGGCCAAAGAAGCAGGATTGAATTCAGGTTTTATGATCACGCAGTACACAGCGGCGAGTATTGTTAGTCAAAGCAAACAATTATGTACTCCCGCCAGTGCGGATAGTATTGTGAGTAGTAACGGACAAGAAGATCATGTGAGCATGGGCGCGAATGCGGCCACAAAATGTTTATCTGTAATTCATAATACCGAAAAAGTAATTTCTATTGAGCTCCTAAATGCTATGCAGGCACTGGAATTCAGACGACCGCTTAAGTCTTCCAATACTATTGAAGATATTTTTACTTCCTTCAGAAAAAAAGTTCCGTTTGTAAGTAAGGATGTTTATATGCATGAGTTGATGGAGAATTCTTTGGAGTTCCTGAAACATTCCGCCTTTTAACCACGGAGGCTCACGGAGGTTTGCATAGAGTACATAGAGGATTTAATAACAACTCATTTCTCAGTGAACCTCCGTGAAAAAACTCTATGTTCTCTATGGTTTCTGCCTCTAAAAATCAGTATCTTTGTTATATGAAATTTCGATCGCTTATACTTTTCCTTTTAATATCGAAATTCTCTTTCCCCTGCCAATGCCCTCCCACCCTACTCAGCAAAGCCGAATGCAACAAATACGATATTATATTTAGGGGGACCATTTTATCGGTAGCAATGTGCGATAATAAACCCGGAGTTGCTATTTTTAAAGTGAAAGATCTTTACAGAGGCGTGCTCACCGAACAATTCAAAGTTATTTTTAGTTGCGATGAAGAATGTTCGTACGAATTTAGAGAAGGCGAAGAGTGGATCATCTATTCCAATTACAAACAAGTTGATCGCGCTAAAATGGAATGGTGCAGTAGAAGCAGACGTTTGATCAAAAATGCCAAAGAGGATTTTTATGCGGTGAATAATGGCAGTTCTTATGACGAAGAAGCAAAATTTTTGCAAGATAGCTTGGGTATCCATCGCTTATTAAAAGCAGCGGTAAATGCGGATGAACACCGAAATAAATTACCAACGATGGGTCAACAAATTTTAATTTTGATCTGCTCTCTAGTTTGCGTGATACTTTTTTATTATCTTTTCAATAAATATTTTAAGTGATGAGTAAGACAACGGAATCGGATTCATATTATAACAACCTCGAGAACATGAGTATTCATGAGCTGTTGGTGAATATGAACAAAGAAGATAAAACTGTTCCTTTAGCCGTAGAAAAAGTAATTCCACAAATTGAAAAGTTAACAGAAGCCATTACAAGTGCGATGCAAAAAGGCGGAAGATTATTTTACATAGGCGCAGGCACGAGCGGTCGTTTAGGCATTGTTGACGCGAGTGAATGTCCGCCCACGTACGGCATTGAACATGGTCGCGTGATAGGATTGATAGCCGGTGGAGATGAAGCCATACGAAAAGCGGTTGAGTTTGCCGAAGACGATATTACTCAAGGTTGGAAAGATCTGGAAGCGCATAATATAAATGATAAAGATGTTGTTGTAGGAATCGCAGCAAGTGGCAGCACGCCTTACGTGGTTGGTGCTTTAAAAACATGTAACGAAAAAAATATTTTAACCGGATGCATAACGTGTAATGCAGGAAGTGATGTGGTAAAAGTTTCCAAATTCCCAATTGAAGTGGTGGTTGGCGCCGAATTTGTAACAGGATCAACGCGCATGAAAAGTGGTACTGCACAAAAATTAGTTTTGAATATGCTCTCAACAAGTGTGATGATAAAATTAGGAAGAGTAAAAGGAAATAAAATGGTGGATATGCAATTAAGCAATAATAAATTGGTTGATCGCGGAACAAAAATGGTAATGAAGAATACAGGACTGGAAGATTACGAAGCCGCCAAAGCCTTGCTGCTAAAGGAAGGTAGCGTGCGAAAGGCAACTGAATGTTTTTTTAACCACGAAAAACACAAAAAATAGAACACACGAAATTCACAAAACTGATTTCGTGTATTTCGTGTAAATCCCGATAGCTATCGGGATTCGTGCCTTTCGTGGTTAAATGTCTCTAAATTATGAGTCTAATAGAAAAATACATCCTCCACAACAACTTCGGCAAGCAACTCGGAATGCATTTCACTATTGTTTCCGACGGAGAAATAAATTATTTCCTAAAAATAACCAACCATCATTTAGCAACTCCTCTGTCTGCCCATGGAGGCGTGATCTCCGCGCTTGTTGATGCCGCATTGGGTGTTTGTGCACTTAGTGCTGTTCACAAAGAAAATAAAGTAGTAAGTACGGTTGAATACAAAACAAATTTTTTAGCTCCTGCTTTTTTGAACGATGAATTAGTAGCGCATGCAAAAGTTTTGCAAAAAGGAAAACGCATTTTAATTGTTGAATGCGATATCATTTGTAAGAACAGAGAAAATAAATTAATTGCAAAAGCGATGGGGACTTTTAATGCATATGATGCAGCGAAGGCAGGTTATTAGCCAATTAACCATGGTTCGACAGGCTCACCATAAACTCCGAAAACAGAGCTTTTTCACTGAGTACACTTAGAAAAAATTAATTGGGCACCGGTGATCCTCAGTGATCTCTGTGCGAAACTCTGTGAGCATCGAAGATGCCTCTGTGGTTTCTGCCTCTAAAACCAAAATGTCCGGTTTTTGCCAATTTTCATCATTTTTTAACAAATAATCATCGAAAATCGCCCGTTTTTAACAAAAAACATCAATTTTTTGCACCTTATTTGGAACACACTCTCATTTGAATTTACGCGCTTTTAATATAAAAAAAAGTATTGAGATAACCAAATATAAACCTCTAAATATCAGCTCTTAATGAAATTTTATCCTCGCCAAAATTCTACCAAAATCGTAAATTTATGGGCCTCTCTAAAATGGGGTTGGTCCTAATGCATTGGGACTGACATGGCGAAGCTATAATTTGATCGCAAATATTTTTTTTAACCGCAGAATTTTAACCACGTGTTTTTTAACCACGGAGAACATAGAGTTTTTTCACAGAGGTTCATAGAGAAAGAAAGCTTCGCTTTCTTTTAAAAATTTTGCAAAATAATTTTACTATTATAACACACAGCATACACACAGAAGATCGCTTATTTAACGCACCATCTTACTCCGGAGACGCGTGCGCGGGCCCGGCGCTCCGTGCTAGGGGCGTGGCATGTGCGGGGAATTGGAGCGCCTTGAATTTTTTGTTACTTTTTGTTTCAAGACAAAAAGTAAAGAGAAAGAAATAAATTGATATCTAATAAAAAAATACTGATCACAGGTGGTGCCGGATTTATTGGCAGCAACTTGTGTGATCATTTCATTTCAAAAAATAATTTAATTGTTTGTCTCGATAATTTTTCAACCGGCCGACGCGAAAATATTTCGCACCTGGAAGGAAACACTAATTTTAAATTACTAGAAGGCGACATTCGTGATCTTGAAACTTGCAAACGCGCATGCGAAGGCGTTGACTTTGTTTTGCATCAAGCAGCATTAGGTTCTGTACCGCGAAGCATTAACGATCCTATTACAACAAACTCTGTTAACATCGACGGTTTTTTAAATATGTTAGTGGCCGCACGCGATGCAAGCGTAAAACGCTTTGTGTACGCAGCAAGCAGCAGCACATATGGCGATAGCGAAACGCTTCCTAAAGTGGAAGATAAAATTGGTAAGCCTCTCTCGCCCTACGCCGTAACAAAATATGTGAACGAATTGTATGCGCATGTATTTGGTTTGAATTACGGTTTGGAATGCATTGGTTTGCGTTATTTTAATGTGTACGGACGACGCCAGGATCCCAACGGCGCATACGCAGCGGCCATTCCAAAATTCTGTATGCAATTAATGGCGCATCAAAGTCCGGTAATAAACGGCGACGGTACACATAGCCGCGACTTTACCTACATCGACAATGTTCTCCAAATGAACGAACTTGCTTTAGCAACAACAAACAAAAAAGCAATTGGAGAAGTTTTTAATACGGCGGTTGGGGAACAAACATATCTCAATGATGTTCTTTCTCTTCTGAAAAAATATTTAAGCGAATATGATAATGCAATTCTCTCGATCGAAACAAAATACGGGCCTGAACGCAAAGGTGACATCGCTCACTCTTTAGCAAGCATAACAAAAGCCAAGCACATGCTCAATTATCAACCAAGTCATAATTTAGAAAAAGGATTAAAAGAAGCTATGAAGTGGTATTGGGAAAATTTAAAAAAATAACTTATTCGATATGGAAAAAATATATTCTAAAATAGAGCCGAACACATTACTTCATTTAATTTATCGCGTAAGTGAGATTGAAGGAAGAACTAATATTTCTCCCGACAATGAATTTCTTCAACTCGCAAGTTTGAAAATGAAAAAGGGAACAACCTTTAAAGCTCACAAGCATATCATTCATGAAAAAACAACTAACATCGCACAAGAATCATGGTTGGTGATCAAAGGAAGTGTGAAATGTATTTTTTACGATCTTGATGATACAATTATTGCAGAACCAATTTTATATCCAGGTGATATCTCTATGACATTCAGAGGTGGTCATAATTATTTAATACTTGAGGATGATACGATCGTGTATGAATACAAAACCGGACCTTACTTAGGAATTGAATTTGATAAAACATTTATAAACCAACAATAAGATCAAGAAATGAAGAAAGCATTTATTACAGGTATCTCAGGACAAGATGGAAGTTATTTAACTGAATACTTATTGAGCTTGGGGTACGAAGTGCATGGCATCGTAAGAAGAAACTCTGTGCCGGAACATCAACAAAGTAGAATAGAATTTAATAGAGCTAACGTTCATGTGAGTTATGGAGATCTAACAGACGCTTCCGGATTAGAACGGCTTTTGAAAAAGATACAGCCCGATGAGATCTATAATTTAGGTGCTCAAAGTCATGTACGCATTAGTTTTGATGTACCAAATTACACAGTACAAACAAATGCACTTGGCGTATTAAATATTTTAGAGGCATATAGAAATGCTTGTCCCGAAGCAAAATTTTATCAAGCCAGTTCTTCCGAAATGTTTGGTAGTTCTGTTGATGATGATGGATTTCAAAGAGAATCAACACGTATGACACCTGTAAGTCCATACGGATGCTCTAAAGTTTTTGCATATAACATAGTTCATAATTACAGAAATGCCTATAAGCTTCATGCTACTAATGGAATATTGTTTAATCACGAATCGCCTCGAAGAGGAAGTAATTTTGTGACCAACAAAGTAGTTAAAGGGGCTGTTCAAATTAAAAAAGGTTTAAGCAAGAAATTAGAAATGGGTAACATGGATTCTTTTAGAGATTGGGGACATTCGAAAGATTATGTGAGGGCCATGCACATGATAATTAACCACAATATTGCCGATGATTTTGTTGTTGCTACAGGAACTACGCATTCGGTAAGAGAAATGACCGATTACGTTTTCTCAAAATTAGGATTAGACTTTAAAGAGTTTGTTGTTCAAAACCCAATTTACTTAAGACCGGAAGAATTACCGTACTTACGTGGCGATTGCACAAAGCTGAAAAAAACATTTAAATGGGAACCTGAATATACGTTTGAATCTATGATGGATGAGATGATCGCGTTTTGGATGGAGAATATTAAATAATTAGTTTACACAACAAAAATGAATAATAATAACATTGAACTTATTAAGCTTTTCTCAAAAACAGGAGAAGATATTTTTGTTTCAAAGAACGTTGAAATAAAAAAACCAGAATACGTTATCATTGGAAGTCATGTGGCCATCGACAGTGGTTTTAAATGCACCACTAAATTAGAAATTGGCGATTATGTTCACATTGCGCCCGATGTAGTTATAATTGGTGGAATAAAAACATATTTAAAATTAGATCACTTCTCTTTTATTGCAGCCGGAACAAAAGTTGTATGCGGAAGTGAAAATTATGTGGAAGGAGGATTGGTTGGTCCAACAATTCCGGAAAAATACAGAACTCTCATTTTTAAACCCGTAATCTTCGAACGTTTTTCGGGTGTTGGCGTAAATTGTTCTATAATGCCGGGAGTAACATTAGGCGAAGGCTCTGTTGTTGGTGCAGGATCTGTTGTAACAAAAAACACAGAACCTTGGACCGTTTATATTGGCAGTCCTGCTAAACCGGTAAGAGTTAGAGACAAAGAATCTGTTCTAAAATATGCAAAGGAGTTGGGGTATTAATGGATCGTTCTAATCAATTACCAATCACGACTTTACTTAAATGAAAACCTTTTCTGAATTAAAGAAGAATTTAAAAAAAGACTTTTCTAAATTGAAAGCATCAAAAGTTGCTGTATTAGGAGATACGTCCACTCAATTTTTAACTCAAGCTTTAAGAGGCATGGGATTTGAGCAAGAAATTGATCTGCAAATATGGGAATCAGACTTTAGCCAAATACAACATCAAGTTTTCGATAGAGAATCTGAATTATATGATTTCAAACCTGAAATAGTAATTATATTTCAGTCCTCCCACAAACTTTTAGGAAAATACAATAAATCAAAACTTGACCAAACAACACAATTTGCTGATAATGAAATTGAAATAATAGAAAATATTTATTCTGAATTATTTAAACAGTTAAACGCTAAAGTAATTTTTTATAACTATACTGAAATTGATGATTCTATATTTGGAAATTACTCTAATAAAATTTCCTCTTCATTTTTATTTCAATTAAGAAAGCTAAATTATGAGTTAATGATCTTAGCTTCTGAAAATTCTAACCTATATCTTTGTGATATATCATCTATTCAAAATAAGATAGGTAAAATAAATTTCTTTCAACCATCTGTGTATATAAACACAGAAATGGTGCTGAGCATAGATAGCTTACCCGAAGTTGCGGCTAAAACGGTTGACATAATTTGCGCTTTAACGGGTAAATTCAAAAAGTGTATAATCTTAGATCTCGATAATACAACATGGGGTGGGATAATTGGCGATGACGGATTAGAGAATATTCAAATTGGTAATTTAGGCATTGGCAAAGCATATTCAGAATTTCAATATTGGGTAAAGAAACTTAAAAACAGAGGTATTATTGTAGCAGTTTGTAGTAAGAATACAGAATCTGTTGCAAAGGAGCCATTTGAAAAACATCCTGATATGGTGCTTCGATTAGAGGACATTGCAGTGTTTATTGCCAACTGGGAAAATAAAGCAGATAACATTCGACACATACAAAGTGTTCTGAACATCGGCTTTGACTCAATGGTTTTTCTAGATGATAATCCTTTTGAAAGAAATATTGTAAGACAAAACATTCCTGAGATCTGTGTGCCAGAATTGCCGGAAGATGCCGCTGATTATTTGGAATACCTATACAGTTTGAATTTATTTGAAACTGTTTCATTCTCAAATGAAGATATTGAAAGAACCAAACTTTATCAAATAGAATCAAAACGAACAAGCTTGCAACAAAAATTCACCAATGAAGATGATTTTCTGAAGACGTTAGACATGGTATCATTAGTGGAATCGTTTAATAAATTCAATATACCAAGGGTGGCCCAACTTTCGCAGCGCTCTAACCAATTTAATCTACGAACTGTACGTTATACAGAAGCGGATCTAGAAAAGCTTTGTTCACTAAATGACCATTTCACTTTTTCATTTACGCTAGAAGATAAATTCGGAGATAACGGTTTAATTTGCGTCATCATTTTGAAAAAAGAAAATGATCAAACCGCGTTTATAGATACTTGGTTCATGAGTTGCAGAGTCTTAAAGCGGGGCATGGAAAATTTTGCTTTGAATACGATCTCAAATTTTGCAATTAAACATGGCTTTAAAAAATTAAAAGGCGAATATATTTCAACACTAAAAAATGAAATGGTTAAAGATCATTATATTAATTTGGGCTTCAATAGTAATGGCAACTATTGGGAATTACCACTAACAGATCGGAAAGAGAAAAAGAGTTTTATTTCAATGAAAGAAAAAACAATTTAAGCTCCTAGGTGACTCAGTTAATGAATACACAAATTTTCAATTCACTTTTAGACCAAAGCAGATTGCTTACCGTATTACATGATAATCTCTCAGAAGATATAAAAAGGGATCAGTTATATCAAAAGATAATACATTATACTGAAAAATATATCCTATTCAATAAGATCGATCCAGAAAAAGTAATTGATATATATTCAAATTTTATTGGAGAATACAATAAACATTGCAAATTGTTTATTTCCAGTAGAAAGTATCCATTGGAAAATGGAACAAAAACATTTTCTATTACCAGAGAAGAATATGATATTGTTTTGTTGTTATCTGTTCTCTTTACACCACACCGTTTCAGAATAATGCAATTACTTAACGAGAAAAACATTTCGGAAAGATCGTTGTTTATTGGTTTAGGGCCTGGATTAGAATTATCAATAACAAGGCCTCATATAAAAGAGATACATGCCTACGACCTTTCAATAAGTAAATTTCTATCATCTGAATTTTCAAGCGTTCAGTTCCATGAAGAATTATACAACGGTCAAAAACAAAATTACTTTGACTCGGTTTATCTTATAGAGTTATTAGAGCACGTAAAGGATCCTTTTACCTTAATGGAAATTTGTTTTAGGTCATTGAAAAAAGGTGGTAAAGCTTTCTTAACAACCGCAACCGATATTCCTCAATTTGATCATCTATACAACTTTCCAAAAGATCATGGTAATTTTGAAGAGCAAATGAAACAAATTGGTTTTTCCATCCAAAATAAAGAAATGATACCTCACAATTACTTGACAATGGATCTAAAACCCTGCAACCATTTTTACACACTCAAGAAAATATAAAAAAGAACACTATGAGTAAAAAATTCGACAAATCTCTAGTAAATGAAAGAAATCAACTACTTGAGATCCTTCGCCAAACAACATTTGATCAGTTTGATCCGATCATATTTCATAAACAAATAATTCCTTACGCTTCTTATGCTCCATGGGAAGGAGACCAAGAATTTAAAAAGCTATATGACCAAATAAAAGATAATACGTTAGTAGATATTTACCGTTGCTATGAATTATGGAGGCTTGTGCAGGATCTAAACTCAATTGAAGGTGATATTTTAGAGGTAGGCGTTTGGAGAGGCGGAACAGGCGCCATTTTAAGTAAAGCCTCAGAGAAAGAAAAAAGAACAAAGGTATATCTTGCAGACACGTTTACAGGTGTTGTGAAAGCAACAGAGGAAGACGCAGTTTATAGGGGCGGTGAACATTCTGATACTTCTGAAAAAATTGTGAATGATCTATTGAAAAAAGTTACCGCAACGAACTTTCAAATATTAAAAGGTATTTTTCCGGATGATTTTCCAAATATTGACATACAAAAACTCAAATTATGTCACATTGATGTAGACACATACCTTTCTGCAAAAGAAATTTTCGATTACGCATGGCCGAAATTACAAGTTGGTGGAGTTATCATTTTTGACGATTATGGCTTTTGGACATGTGAAGGTGTAACAAAATATTTTAACGCTCTTGAATTAGAAAACGGAAGAAAGATCCATAATCTTAATGGACACGGTATCATCATTAAATTCAAACCATAATATACTAATCAAAGAATAACAAAATGGACAGAAATACAGTTTTAAAACAAGTTAATGATATTTTTATAGATGTTTTAGAAAACAAAACAATTATTTTAACGGATCAAACAACCGCTAGCGAGATCGATGAATGGGATTCACTTAATCACATCCATCTTGTTGTATCTATTGAAAAGCATTTCAAGATCAGATTTACCTCAAAGGAAATTCAAAGTTGGAAAAATGTTGGTGAAATGATCAATTCAATAATGGAAAAAATTTCTCCCTAAACTAATTAATGGTTTTTACCTCACTCACATTTCTATTATTTTTCACGACCTTCTTCTTTCTTTATTGGTTCGTGTTTAAAGAAAATGTGACTCTTCAAAATTTATTGGTGCTAATAGCCAGTTATTTGTTCTACTCATGGGCAGACTGGAGATTTCTTTCACTCCTCATTTGCATCTCAATTCTTAACTATTACTTAGGGATCTATATTGAAAAATCTACAAAACCAAAAATTAAAAATTTATTACTCTACGTTGGATTGATTCAAGGGATCGGGGTTCTCGCTTTTTTTAAATACTTCAACTTCTTTATCGATTCGTTTAATGAAGTATTTCATGCATTAAATATTCATTGGAATATTCACACCTTAAATATAATTATACCATTAGGCATTAGCTTCTTTACATTTAGAACCATAAGTTATCTTCTGGATATTGACAAAGGAAAAATACATGCCACTAAAGATTGGATCGTGTTTTTTTCTTATGTTGCATTCTTCCCTTCTTTACTATCAGGACCAATTGATAAGGCCAAAACTTTAATTCCTCAATTAGAGCAAAAAAGAATTTTCGATCATGATTCAGCAACAGATGGCATGCGCCAAATATTATGGGGATTGTTTAAGAAACTAGTTATTGCCGACAATTGCGCAACAATAACAAATCCCATATTCGAGGGTCATTCAGGTTTACCCGCAAGTACATTACTTGTGGGCGCCTTTTTATATTCTATACAAGTGTACGCCGACTTTTCAGGATATTCAGATATGGCAATTGGTTTTTCCCGCCTCATTGGTTTTAATATCACAAAAAATTTCGACTTTCCCTTTTTTGCTCAAAACATCGCCGAGTTCTGGCGCAAGTGGCATATTTCACTTACCTCCTGGGTAACAGAATACGTATTTACACCACTTAGTATAAAATTTAGAGATTATAATAATTTTGGTTTGATCTTAGCCATTGTGATAAATTTGACAATAGTTGGAATTTGGCATGGGGCTAAATGGACCAATATTTTTTATGGATTTATTCATGGCTGTTATTTTATTCCTCTTATTATTTTTGGAACAATGAATAAAAAGAAACGTATTGCAAAAGACAAACTCTTACCTTCATTCAGAGAGTTTATTAACGTATTAGGAACATTTTCTCTTGTAATGTTCACTTTTATTATTTTTCGATCCGAATCAGTGATTGAAGCCTTCCATTATTATAGAGAACTATTTTCATTATCTATTTTTTCAGTGCCACACATTTCTTCAGATAAATATAGCGCAACCATAACCGTACTTTCAATTTTCATAATGTTTGCTATCGAATGGCTTGGAAGAGAGCAAGATCATGCTTTGAGCCAATTTGGTTTCAAGTGGCCAAAACCTGTACTCTGGTCTTTTTATTATTTGATAGTTTTTACAATTTTAGTGTTTGGTTCGTTTGAAAATCGTCAATTCATCTATTCCCAATTTTAATTAAGTGGTCACACGCTTCCTTTTGAAGATCCTGTTATTTGCTTCACCAATATTGCTTTTTTTAATTTATGCAGAAATTGGCCTCAGTCATGTTCCTACATCCTACTCTATTCTAAAGGAAAATTATTATAAAAGGGAAAAAGAACTTGAGGTAGTATTTATTGGTGCTTCAGATTCACAACTTGGAATTGCACCTAAATTTTTTACAAACCACACTTCTTATAATTTATCAAATTCGTCCCAATCCATATTTACATGCTGCCGATTGATTGAAACTAATTTAGAAAGGCTTCCAAAATTAAAACTCGTTGTTTTATGCGTTAGCCCCATCCTCATATTCCAATCATCCGGGAAAGGAAATGTTGAGCAATGGAGAGAAAAATTTTACTACCATTTTTGGAATTTACAACCTGAGTTCAGCGAACCAAGTCTTTTATGGAGATTTAATATAGGATTATACGAACCCAAAACGGTTTTACTTTATGGATTAAAGGGCTACAATAAGCTCACAAATCCGTTACTTAAGAACATCGATTCGCTTGGCTGGGAAAGAGGATCATCTGATAATTCAACTCAGGCTCTCAGTAATAAAGCTGCAAAGGAAACCGTTAAATTTCAATTAAATGGTTTGGAAACAAGTTCTAATAGAACAATTGGATATATATCTGAATTAAATTCCATCTTAAAGAAAAAGAATATTAAGTTGATCTTAGTTCAACTGCCTATCAGCAAATATTATTTGGAAGAATTTCCATCTGAAATTGTAAATAAAAGTAAGACTGTAATTGATTCGCTAACTATTTCTGAACATATCCCTTATTACAATTTTAGATATGATACAATTTATCATGATTCGGATTTTCGTGATGTAACGCACTTAAATTATCGTGGGGCCGAAAAATTTTCTAATGAACTAAACAAAACACTACAAACTATCTTAGATTAAAATGAGTTTTATCCCACAAATGGAGCCGTGGTTTGGTTTAGAAGAAAAAAAAGCCATGGCAGAATACATGGATGAAGGTGGCTGGTTAACAGAATTCAAACGTACAGCTGAGTTCGAAAAGAGAATTACAGAATTTACCGGCGCAAAACACTGCATTGCTGTAAATAACGGCACTATTAGCTTAACCTTAATGGCTATGGCGGTCGGAATAAAAGCCGGGGACGAAGTGATCGTACCAAACTATACCATGATCGCTACACCAAACTCAATAAAAATGTTTGGAGCAATACCTGTATTTGTAGATGTAGAAAAAGAAACGCTTTGCATGGATATTGAGTGCGCCAAAAAAGCCATCACATCAAAAACAAAAGCTATTTTATTTGTAAATGCAAATGGAAGAAATCCAAAGTCTGGCATTGAAGCCTTTCAGAAATTATGTGATGAAAAAGGAATAATGCTTTTAGAAGATTCCGCTCAATCATTAGGCTCGCGAATGCCAAATGGAAAACATCAGGGCACTTTTGGTTTAGTTGGTAGCTTCTCGTTCTCAGCCCCAAAGATCATCACAACAGGTCAAGGTGGAGCTATTATAACTAATGATGAAAACATTGCTACTAAGTTAAGACGCTTAAAAGATTTCGGTCGCTCCGGTGGTGGAAATGATATTCATGATTCAATTGGCTTTAATTTCAAATTCACCGAAATGCAAGCCGTAATTGGAAATGAACAAATGAAAAAATTAGAATACCGCGTCAAAAGAAAAAAAGAGATTTACACATTGTACAAAAATTTACTTTCCAAAAATACAAACGTTCACTTCTTTGAACAAGACCTGGCATATACTACTCCTTGGTTCATTGATGTGTTAGCTGAAAATAGAGAAGGCTTAATGGCTCACTTAAAAGAAAATGGTATTGGATCAAGGGTCATGTATCCGCCTATTAATAATCAAGAAGCATACAATGTCCCCGGAAATCATCCAATATCAAACTTGGTTGGTGAAAAAGGATTATGGTTACCATCTGCAGCTCAATTAACCGATCAACAAATTGAATTTATTTGTCAAACGATAAATGAATTCTACAAAAACAATGTCGGAAGCTCAAACCACTAGTTTTATCAAGAACTTTTTTACTAAAGGAGATGTAAGAACTCTTCGAGCTAAAAAAAATATTAGCATCACTTTTGTTTGCAAAGGACTTTCGATGCTAATTAGCTTTTTGGTGATACCAATTACCTTAGGTTATGTGGGCAAAGAGGAATATGGTGTTTGGATGACCATCTCATCGATCATATCCTGGTTTGCCTTTTTTGATATTGGTTTAGGAAATGGATTAAGGACAAAATTAGCAGAGTCCCTTGCGTTAAATGATATCGAAAGATCAAAAATTTATGTAAGTAGTGCCTTTGCTATCATTACATTGATTTCTTTGCTTATGTTTCTTTTATTTTTCGCAGCCTCCTTTTTTGTGCCATGGAACAAAGTATTGAATACAACCATCATCGGTAATGTTGACCTAAGGGATCTGATCATAATGGTCTTCTTCTTCTTTTGTGTAAATTTTATTACTAACGTAACGTCTTCCATATTGCAAGCTATGCAAAAATATGCCTTAAATGAGATCTTGCTATTAGCTGCGCAGATTCTTGGTCTAATAGGTGTATTCATCCTAGTTAACACAACTGAAAGCTCATTGTTCCTAATGTGTTTGGTTTATAGCGCAAAAACTGCTGTGGTAATGATCATAGCAACACTATTTCTATTTTGGCAAAATCTGAAAGAGCTTCGACCATCATTAAGATCAATTCAAATTAAAGAGGCAATGCCTCTAATAAACCTTGGTTTCAAATTCTTCGCGAATCAAATTTTATACTTAATTGTTACCCAAACAACTCTATTTATTGTTGTTCAATTATTCGGTCCGGTTGAAG
>JAHEYC010000120.1 GCA_023251775.1 Sphingobacteriaceae bacterium
TTGGAAAATTAATGCCATTAGGATCGCCCAATCAAAATTCGGGATTGCTTGTTGACGCGGGATTAGGATACATGCAACATAAAGTACATTTTGTGGACATCAATCAGCAAATAGCCGCTATCAATGGCGATATTAGAAATGGATTAGATAAACTCACCAACGGAATTTGTGCTTCGCAATTTGTTGGTTATTTATATTTAAGTAATAATCGCTTTTTTAATTTTTACACAGGAATGGAAGCATTTGAAGGGATCACAAAAAGTGTAAGAAAATTAAATTATGACACGGGTTTGCCAGATACAAAAAGCAGAGTAGATATTTTACTTGGTTTAAGAATAGGATGGATACTTCCTTTATACAGCCGCACTCCAAAAAATTATTTTTATAACTGATATGTTCCTTTACAATCTAGTTGTTTTAATGTACGGTCTTGTTATTCGCATGGCTTCGGTGAAAAATCCAAAAGCAAAATTGTGGGTAAGTGGAAGAAAGAATTGGCGTACAACCCTTGAGGAAAAGATCTCAAAGATCAAGAACGAAAAAAAGATCTGGGTGCATTGCGCTTCGCTTGGCGAATTTGAACAGGGCCGACCCTTGATAGAAGCCATTCGAAAAAAATATCCAAAGTATAAAATTGTCCTTACATTTTTCTCCCCAAGCGGATTTGAAGCCAGCAAAAATTATTCATACGCAGAGATTATTGCGTATTTACCATTAGATACAAAAAGAAACGCCGATGATTTTATGACCATTGTAAAACCGCACATGGCCATTTTTATTAAGTACGAATTCTGGATCAATTTTTTGAATGCGCTAAAAAGTTCTCATACGCCATCTTATTTGGTTTCTGCAGTTTTCAAAGATCATCATCCATTCTTTAAATGGTATGGAAAGATATTTGTGAGATCATTGGAAGCATTCAAAGTACTATTTGTGCAAGACAAACATTCTAAAGAATTACTTAAAGGAATAGGATATAATAACGTGGAGATCTGCGGCGATACACGCTTTGACAGAGTTTTGGAGGTAAAAGAAAAATTTGAAGCAATTCCCGAACTAGAAAAATTCAAAGGCTCCTGTAAACTCATTTTAGGAGGAAGCACATGGCCGGGTGATGAAGATCTGATCATAGAAGCATTTAAAAAACTTGGTCAGCCCGAAGTAAAGCTTGTTATTGCTCCTCATGAAATTGATAAAAATTCAATAGATGGTCTTAGAGAAAAACTTGAAACCAATGGTTTGAATTACTGCGTTTTTACAGAAGGGATTGAAACCAATTGCAATGTATTGATTTTAAACACAATGGGAATGCTTTCGCGCTCTTATGCTTATGCAAATATGGCTTATGTTGGTGGAGGGTTTAACGAGGGGATCCACAATATTTTGGAGCCTGCGGTTTACCATATTCCTGTAGCTTTCTTTGGTTCTGATTTTCACAAATTTAATGAAGCCGTTGACCTGGTTCAGTTACAGGGCGCATTCAATGTTTTAAATGCAGAGGAATTGCGGAAACGCTGGGAGAAAGTTTTGAAAGATACATCTGAAAAAGAGCGGATATCGTTTGTTTTACAAGAGTATTTTGCCGCCAATGGCAATGTAACTTCTAAAGTAATGAGTATCATAGATTTTGGTTAAAAAAATGCTCATAAGTTAATTGCAAAAAAGCCCTTTTTTAATTTTGCAGTATCATTAATTTTTATTTACTTGCGACACATTTCTGGATATAAACTTTATTTTTTAGACGATGAACGTTAAAAAATTTATGCTAAACAAAAAATTATTGATCGCCGTAGGGGTTGTTGCTCTTTTTGCTGCCTGTGGTGGTGACAAAGACAAGACGGATGGAAAAGAAGACATGGTTGAAGTTCCTGATACCATCAAGACAACCGTTGTGAATGTTGGTGGAGAATTATTCTCTGTTCCTTCTCCTATACAAACTGCATTATTGATCCAAAAAAGTGGTGTTACTTACGATAAAGCCATTTTACATGCAAGCAACAAAGTAAATACATATAGTACCGATTACTTACGCGCGCTTAACCTTGGTATCTACGGAGCAGATCTTGGTTATGTTTCTCTGTACAATCAAACGCAAGATGCTATTGGTTATTTAGGTGCTCTAAAGCAATTGGCCGATAAACTTGGTGTTTCTGCAGCATTCGATGCGGCAACCATGAAGCGAATCGAAGGAAATATCACTAATAAGGACAGTATGTTGGTATTAGTTGGTATCGCTTATCGAAGCAGTGATGCATTTTTAAAGAACAACCAACGTAATGATGTAAGTAGTTTGATCCTTACAGGTGGTTGGATCGAAAGTATGCATTTTTCGGTAGCCGCTTACAAAGCAAAAGGAACAAACGAATTAAAGTGGAGAATTGCCGAGCAAAAACAAGCGCTAGGTTCCTTGATCAAAATATTATCTAATTATCCGGGCGAAGAAGTAAAAGCTTTAGCTATCGAATTGAACGACCTTTCTAAGATCTATGAAGGCATTCAATTCAAATACAATTTCGTAGAACCAACTCACGATTCATTGAAGAAATTAACTTATATCAATAGTACAACTGAAGTAATGGTAAGTGAAGAACAAATAACTCAGATAGCCGCCAAAATTCAGGAGATCAGGTCAAAAATCGTTAACTCTAGTAATTCGTAAGTAATATCATGAAGAAATTTTCAATAGCAATCATTACCTTCTTATTAGGCTTTACTATTAATAAAGCAACAGCTCAGTGCGATACAATTGCTAGTATCTGCGCTAAACACATCATTTCTACATTCATTTCTGATGGTCAACAATACCGTTCTTTATTATTGAACTCTGAGGAAACAGCAGAATTTCATACTACATTTTTTGGCGAGACCACCTATCGTTTAGCTGCTTGTAGTGGTACAACCGACGGAAATTTGATCTTTAATATTTACGATCAAGATCGCCACTTATTATTTAGTAATCGTAACCAAAAAAACGCTCCTTATTGGGATTTTAAAGTAAAATCAACCCTCGAAGCTATCATTGAGGCCCAATTAGATGCGAATAAAAATCCTGGTTCCGGATGTGCGGTTATCTTAATAGGATTTAAGCAGAAATAATTAAATGTAATTAACAAATTTGAAGGATAAAGTAGCACACTTTATCCTTTTTTGTTATATTAGATACTTGAAAGTGAAGGCCTCTTTTTTAATAACCTATATGCTGTGTTTTGCAGTTTTGAGTGCGCAAAATAATTGCGAAATGGGTTTTGTAAGAGATAGTTTGTTCGTTGAAAAGGATAATACGTTCGTTGGAGCAGATGGATTAAAAACTCCGGTCTTCAAAGATGGAGGCGAGGTCAAAATATTTAAGGTTGGGCATAAGTATTACCTGATGTTGATCTGCAAATCGAACCTGCACATGGACCTTGTAAGTGATCTTGAGATCATATCGGGAACAAAATCAATGGTTGCAAAGGGTGTTAAGCAACATCAAAAGGATAAGCACACCGGTTTTTTTACGATCGAGATATTGAAGAATTATGTTGCAACACTAAAGGATGATGGAATAACATCTTACGTGTTCAATACTAAAGAAACACTTCTTGCAAAAAATGAAGTGAAAGAAGTTAAAAAAATAGCTAATTGTTTTTATCAAACAATAAACGTACAGAAAAAATAAGAGTATATGAGTGAACGAATACTTCGAGCCCTGATGCAGATGTTCGCGATCATCGCGAAAGTTGACGGTATCAACAATACCGGAAGACTCATTGTGGAGTCGTTTTTAAAGCAGCAGTTAAGTCAGGAGCAAGTTGAAACGTACTTAAAGATATTTGATGAGTACTTAGAAACACACCAGGCCGCCAGTAAAAAGAAAGATGGAACCGCTAAACGTACGTCCCTTAATTCGGTAAAAGTATTAAAGATCTGTACTCAAGTTAACGAAGAACTTGTTCAAACACAAAAAGTGATCGTATTAATTCGTTTGCTTGAATTTATTTATTCAAGTAACGAGATCAGCGAACAAGAATATGAATTCGTAACTACAGTGGCCGAAACCTTCAACATTCCACAAGAAGAATTCACCGCCTTAAAAACATTTGTAGAAGAGGCTGGTTCAACTATTCCAAACAGTCCGGATATCCTTGTGATCAACAACAAAGAGGGTGGTTATGGAAATCAAACCAAACATATTTACTGCGAACCTTTAACCGAAGATATTCGCATCATACAAATTCACAGTGTTGGAATGTATGCGATGCGCATTTACGGTAAATTAGAATTGCAGTTGAACGGACAACTTGTTTCAAAAGAGCGTGTACATATTTTGATCCCGGGTTCTTCTATCCGTTCATCAAAAATAAAACCAATTTATTATAGTGATGTCATCAGTAAATTCTTAAGTGATGAATCGCAAGCAAAGATCACATTCCAAGTTACAGGCTTAGAATATAAATTCAAAGGCGGTAAATTAGGTTTGCGCGATGTGAACATCAGTGAAGAGAGTGGTAAGCTTATTGGTATCATGGGAGGTTCAGGAGCCGGTAAATCAACGTTATTGAACGTATTGAACAGCCAAGAAACACCAAGCGGCGGTTCGGTAAAGATCAACGGAATAAATATTCACACCGAACACGAAAAAATTGAAGGAGTAATTGGCCACGTTAGTCAAGATGACCTTTTGATAGAGGAGTTAACGGTATTCCAAAATTTATTTTATAATGCGAAATTATGTTTCGGGAATTTTACCGATGCCGAGATCACTAAAAAATGTAATGAGTTATTGGCCGATCTGGGTTTAAGTGAAACCGTTAATTTAAAAGTTGGATCACCATTAGAAAAAACAATTTCCGGTGGTCAGCGTAAACGTTTGAACATTGCTTTAGAATTAGTGCGTGAGCCTTCGGTGTTATTTGTAGATGAGCCAACTTCCGGTCTATCATCGCGTGACTCTGAGAACATCATGGACCTTTTAAAAGAATTAGCATTAAAAGGTAAATTGATATTTGTGGTTATCCATCAGCCTTCATCCGACATTTATAAAATGTTTGATAAACTGATGATATTAGACGTTGGCGGTTATCCAATTTATTATGGTAATCCGGTTGACGCTGTAAGTTATTTCAAGCGTTTAGTGAATCACGTAAATGCAGAAGAAGCTGAATGCTGGAACTGCGGTAACGTAAACCCTGAGCAAATTTTCAACATCATCGAGAGTAAAGTATTAGATGAGTACGGTAACTTAACGCACACGCGTAAAATGCGTCCTGCCGATTGGAACAAACATTACAAAGAGATCATTGAGAAAAATATTCACTCCGACAGAAAGATCACAGATATCCCGGAAAGTATTTTCAAGGTGCCAAATATTTTAAAACAATTCAAAGTATTTATTACCCGCGACGTAAAAAGTAAACTCACCAATACGCAGTATTTGATGATCAACTTTATTGAAGCGCCGTTATTGGCTTTTATTTTGGCGTTCTTGGTAAGATATTTTAATACGGATGATATCAACTCAAAAGGCTATTTGTTTAGCGAGAATGAGAATATCCCTGCTTACATGTTCATGTCCGTGGTAGTGGCATTATTTATTGGATTAACAGTAAGTGCGGAAGAGATCATTCGTGATAGAAAGATCCGTAAGCGTGAATCATTTTTGAATTTAAGTAAGGGAAGTTATTTGTGGAGTAAGGTCATCATCATGTTCGTTCTTTCCGCTTTTCAAACATTTACATTTGTAGTGGTGGGTAATTATGTATTAGGCGTAAAAGGAATGTACATGGATTATTGGTTGATCCTTTTCTCTACTTCTTGTTTTGCGAATATGTTGGGTTTAAATATCTCATCCGCATTCAATAGCGCCGTTACCATTTACATCTTAATTCCTTTCTTGATCATCCCACAATTATTATTAGCGGGCGTGGTTGTAAAGTTCGATAAATTGAATCCTACTTTGGCAAAACAGGGCGGAGTGCCTGTTGTTGGTGAAATGATGGCTAGCCGCTGGGCGTTTGAGGCTTTAGCAGTTAATCAGTTCAAGGAAAATAAATTTGAGAAGAATTTTTATAAGTTCGACAAGAGTATTAGTATTGCTCAATACAAAAATAATTATTGGCGCCAGAAATTAGAGAACAAATTTGTTCAAATAGAGAATCAACAAAAATTAGGGAAGTCGTTAAAAGAATTAGCAATTGATATTCAATTGATCCATGATGAGGTTGTAAAGGAGCAAATGGTAGCTACCAAAATAAAATGTGATGTGGTTGATAAGATCAATGTTGAGAATTATAGTCCCGAAATAATTAAAGGCATTAGAAGCTACCTTGACAAACTAAAGGCTTATTATATCAATGTTGAGAATACTGCAAGGAACAAAAAAGATGAAGCCGCTTTAAAAATGCAAAAAACGGATGAGGAGCGTATGGCATTTGTGAAATTGAGAGAAGAGTACGAAAATGTTAGTTTAAGCAACATGGTAATGAATGCTAATGATATTAGTGGTGAGAAGAGTTTGGAAAAAGATGGACGTTTGATCCAACAAAGTGATCCGGTGTTCTTAGATCCAAGCGATAGATGGGGAAGAGCGCAATTTTTTGCACCGCGTAAGAATTTGTTTGGAAACTTAATTCCAACATTCTGGTTCAATATTGGAGTTATTTGGGTAATGAGTCTTGTTCTTATGATAACGTTATACTTTGATGTATTTAAAAAGGTATTAGATTTCTTTGGGAATATTTCGTTCAAGAAGAAGGCTTAATAAAAGAATAAAAGAGATTGAAAGGTCGAGCGAAAGCTTGGCCTTTTTTTATTTCATTTCTTCTCAATGAACTCGAACTGGAGCTCACACAATGCCTGAAGATCTTCGCCGGTTGCAAGCATATCGTCATCTTCCAATTCGTACATCCAGGCAACTTTTACATTACTATTGCTTGATGATCTTATCTGAACGATCAAATTTAAAATAGATTTAATACTAGAGGTATTTACATATTTGAGTTCAACCCCTAAATTTACAACTGAGGTATTTTCAGGAAAAAAACTAACGAGCCATTTAATTACAGGCTCATAGAATTCACCTGAATTTTCGGGATATGAATTGCCTTTGATGGTAAATTCGCCGTTTGATCTAAAATCAATTTCCGGGGATTTTAATGTACCGGGTATAAAAAGATTTTCCATAGATTGAGATTTTTATCAAACCTAAGGCATAGGCTTATTGAAAACAATAGTAGAAATACCCATTTTGCATAGGTAGTTTTACGGTACCCATAGTAGAAAAAAAGCTACAATTTAACAAAAAAGGCTATTAAGAAACCTGTTTTACCGGTTTAGCCTCAAACTTCTTAGCCATATAATGCAAAC
>JAHEYC010000047.1 GCA_023251775.1 Sphingobacteriaceae bacterium
AATTCGTTCTTAACACTAATGGTTCTTTTCGTTCCATCCATTGGAATTTGTCCACCGCTAATAGTAATGTTCTCACTTCCAATAGCGCGTTCCACATCGCCCATGCCCATGAGCATTGCTTGCATTTTGTACATATCCAAATTGATCTGGATCTCGCGGTCGGGTGCGCCAACCATTTTTACTTCGGTGATCTCTTTTAATCCTTCAATGCGATCTTTCAATTCGTCGGCATAAACTTTTAATTTATTTAATTCCATATCACCCGCAATGTTGATGTACATGATAGGCAATTCGGAAAATGCTAATTCTTTTACAAAAGGTGCGCGGGTAATAGAAGCAGGAAGATCGGGTTTTGCTTCATCTACTTTGTCTTTAATTTGCTGACGGGCTTTATCAACGCTCACACTTGTATTAAATTCTACCGTGATGAGCGATACATCTTGCATAGAGTTGCTCGTTAGTTTTCGAACACCCGGAATTGATTTTAATTTTTTCTCAAGAGGTTTAGTAATGGTATTCTCAATATTGGTTGGAGAATTACCCGCGTATACGGTGCTAATAAAGAATTTCGGAACTACGATATCCGGAAAACTTTCTTTTGGTAACGAATTGTAGGAGCCAATTCCCATAAAGGTGATAATGATCATGCCAATATAAATGGCGGTTTTATTATCAATGGCCCAACTACTGGGTTTAAATTGTTTGAAATCCATATGTTCAGTTTTTTAGTTCTCAGTAGGCAGTGGGCAGTGACTACTGCCTACAGTTGACTGCCTACTGCCAACTAGTATAATTATTTCTTTAGTTTCACTAAGTCTCCTTCATTCAATCCTTCGTAACCTGATGTGATCACATTATCTGTGGCACTAATTCCGCTAAGGATCTCCACTTTGCCATTGTATTGTTTTCCTAGTGTAATATCACGTCGTGTTGCTTTATCATTTTCATTCACCATGATATACGGTTGTCCTTTAAGGTCTTTTTGCACAAAGCTTAATGGAACCGAAAGTGTAGGTTTTGCAGAACGATAATCGTTGATGTTCAATATCGCGATCTGATTTGGATGATATTCTTTTTTATTATCAAGGATTATCTCAACGCCAAATGTGCGATTCATAGCACTAATAGCTCTTGCAGCATAAGTTATTTTTGCAGTTAATGTATCATTTGAATCAGGAAATTTAATAAGTACTTCATCGCCCTTATGAACTTTAGATGCATAGCTTTCGGCAAGATCGGCTTTGATCTTTAAATTCGAAAAATTAATGACGCGAATAGCCGGCATGCCCGGTGCGGTAAGTTGACCTAATTTAATATCAATGGCATCCACCGTTCCGTCAATTGGCGAAACGATCTTGCTCATGCGAAGTTGTTCTTGAAGTGTGTTCATTTTTTTGTCCATACTTTCCTTTTGTGTTTTTGCTTGGAGAAATTGAACTTCTGTACCAATTTTTTGGTCCCACAACGCTTTTTGTTTTTCGTAAAGTTGATTCACAAGTTCGGTATTAGTTTGAAGATCGGCCATTGTTTGTTGAATGGCTCGCGCATCTGTTTCGGCTAAAACTTGGCCTTTGGTTACTTCATCTCCAACCTTCACATTTATTTTTGTGATGGTGCCTGGAATTTCGGCCGCCAATGAAACGCTTTCTTCAGCATCAACTCTTCCCTGAGCGTTGATGTATGTTTTAAATGTTTCGGCAACTAATGGCGCTGCTTCGATCAACACGAATTTTTTGCCCGAATCACCTTCCAATTTATTTATTTTGGCAGCGATCTCCGATAATTGTGTTTTTAATTCGGCCTGTTTGGCTTTTAATCCCGCAAGATCTTCAGGTTCTTTGGATCCGCATGATGTTACTAAAACAGTAATGGCAATGGCCAAGGTTATTTTTGCCCAACTTGTTATTTCTGTGTTTTTGTTTTTGAACGACATGATCATATATTTAATTTTTTATTTGACTAAATTTCCTGTTGCTTTTAAGTAATCTATTTTTGCTACAATAGCATCATAAACGGTGCTATAGTAATTCACTTCCGATTCTCTTAAAGATGTTTGTGCATTTATTACTTCACTGTTGCTGCCAACTCCTTGCTCGTATTTTTTTAGTGTTACTTCGTAAATATGTTTGGCAAGTTCCAATGTTCGTTTGTTATTACCTAAACTCTTAATGGCATTATTAAAACTAATGGCAGCCATACTCGATTCCATTTGAGCAGCCATTTCTAAATTGCGGAGTGTATTTTCGTTCTTTGTGACAGTAATTTTAGCTTGTTGGATCTTATAATGACGTTGTAAACCGTCGAAAATATTTAAATTCATGGTCACTCCAACTAAAGCAATTGGATACCATTGTTTCATGGCATTGGTCTTATCTGTTACAAAAATGTTTGTATTCACCCTTTGAGTATTAAATTGGTAACTCGCGTACGCTGCTAAGGTTGGTAAGTATCCCCACTTTAATCGGTTAAGATCTGCTTGCGATAATTTTTGTTGCGATTGAATCAATTGGTATTCGCTTCTTTTGGTGATATCAATGTTTGCTATGTTCAGATCTTGCTTTAATTCTTCAGAAAGATTTAAACTGTCGTTAAGTGTTATGGGATCATAAATTTTATAGCCCATCTGAAATTTCAAAAGATATTCTCCACCTTTGATGAATTCAGTAACTTTTTCTTTTTCTACTGCCAAATTATTGCTTAAAACTTCGAATCTTTCCACATCAATGGCTTCGGCAAAACCTTCTTTATTTAATGCTTTCACGTCGGCTAAGATCTTATTAAGTCGTGTGATATTGGCGTCGATCGACTTTACTCTTTCTTGATTAACTAATACGCTGTAATATGCTTTCGACACCTGGGCCACAAGTTCTGATTTGGAACGCTGCACATTTATTCTTGAAAGATTAAGGAATTCCTTGCTAACTTTTAATCCAAAAAAGTAATCGGCACTGAATATCAATTGCGAAGCACTTAAGCCTGCTGTTGCACTGTATTGCAATCCAAATTTAACGGCAAGGTACATATCTTTTGGCGCAGCGGGATTAAAAGCACTTGCAGGGATCAAGGATGTTGGGATCTTTATATAATCTTTAAAATCAACGCTCCCGTTAACTTGTGGTAAACCAATGGCCGCCACTTCGTTCTTTCTGTAAACGGCACTTTGCTGATCAAGTGCAGCATTTAAATAATTCGGACTATTCTTTAAAGAGTAGTCAATAGCTTCCTGCAAACTAAAAGAAGCCTTTTGTTGGGCAAATGCATATCCGCTCAATAGAACGAAACTTGCGATCAGGTTTTTGATCATACTATTCTTCTTCAATGTTCTTATATTTATTAATTAATTTATGTCCTTTTAAAGTGCAAACACCATATAAAAAATGTTCGGTCACTGCCAATTGCATTTCAACCATGTTCGATCTGTCTTGAGTGAAGAAACTTCCACTTAATGTCATTTCAATAATTTCAACTCGCAGTTTTGCCATGAGTTTAATATTGATGCCTTGACGTATGTAGCCATCTTTTTGTCCGCGCATTAAGGTATTCTCGATCATGTCCTGAATGAATCCGCTCTTGAATTTTTGAAATTCCTTCCATGTTTCCGGATAATATTTGCTAAGCTCATGAAAAACGATGGGATTCACTTTCGTAAATATCTCGCGCATCTCTTTCATCATTTCAAAACATTCGGCAACTACGTTCTGCGTACCGTCGTGGATCTTATTAAAGCGGCATTTATCATTTTCTATACTTAATTGCATTAACGAATGAACGATCTCGTCTTTTTCTTTATAGAATTTGTAAATGGTCTTTTTGCTCATGGTTAAATGACGAGCAATATCATCCATGGTGATATTCTTTATTCCATATTTAAATATCAGATCTTCTGCTCCCTGCAGAATTTTGCTTTTTGTTGACATTTGTTGCATTTCGGGTCCAAAACTATGGAAACTTTTAATGTTTTGCAAGTTTCCACTATAAAATATTTTTTTCGCATCTTTACGGTTGCTTATGGTTAAGGAAAAACAGAGCTTTTTAAAACGTGCCGGGCATTGGCTAAATACCGCGTATCGCCTGGTAATACTCAATGATGAGACCTTTGGCGAGAAATTCTCGGTAAAGCTTTCGCCATTGGGCCTTATTATAGCCATTTCGGCCATCACTATTGTTATGACCACCCTGGTTATCAGTTTAATAGCGCTTACTTCATTACGGGAATATATTCCGGGTTACGGTAATGTGTATGATAGAAGGGAACTTTTAAAGATCACACAAAGGGCCGATTCGATAGAACAAACTTTGGATGCGAAAGAATATTACATCAATAACCTTATTAATGTATTCAACGAAAAGGAAGAAGCGAATCCTCTTAAACCGAAAAAAGATTCGTTAAAAGATTATTCGAAAATAAATAATGAGCCATCAAAGAATGATCTTGAATTTAGAAAAGAGATAGAAGAAAATAAAAGCAATCAAACAACTGTTGCTTATACAAAAACAAAAGCACTTAACGATCTTGTGTTTTATAGTCCGGTGAAAGGTTTAGTTACAACGTCATATAATATACAAGAAGATCACTTTGGTGTTGACGTTGTAACAAAACCTGATGAAAGTATCAAAGCGCCATTGGACGGAACAATTATTTACACAGGATTTACGGTAGAAGATGGTTATATCATTCATATACAACATGGAAATAATTTAATGAGTGTGTTCAAACATAATTCGCATTTGAATAAACGAACCGGTGAGCGCGTAAAAACGGGTGAAGTGATAAGTAGCGTTGGAAATACCGGGACCAATAGTAAAGGACCACATATGCATTTTGAATTGTGGTATAATGGTACGCCGGTTAACCCAGAGGAATTCGTTTCTTTCTGATCAAAAGAATTTCTCGCAGCTCCGCTGCTTGCGTTTTTTAAGCCACGAATTTCACGAATTAGCACTAATCTGTGTGTGTTATGATTTCACTAATCTGTGTTTGATCTATGTTAAGCATAGATTAGTGCAATTTTTGTAAACCCAGTTTAGTGAAATTCGTGCAATTCGTGGCAAAACATCTCACCTCGGCGTAGCCGAGGTAATTCATTCCGCTTTTATGCGTTCATAATATGCCCGGCTCAAAAAGAGTGTATTAAAAATTGCGAAGAAACTCAATCCGCTTTGTGTTTCCAAGGTATCTTCAAACAAAAAGGAAATGATGACGCTGATAAGAAATAACCAATACAAAGCGTCGAGTTGGTGACGCAAATAAAATACCGGGAAGAATAACGACAATAAGAAGATGGTTAAGCCAACTAATCCTAATGCTACAACTACGGTTACAAATTGATTGTGCGGACGTTTATACCATTCTTTATCCAATGGAGATCCGGAATGTTCGTAACACTCATTCATTTTATCTTGAACATCTCCCGTGCCTGTACCAAACAACCATTTTTCGTTTATAGCACACAAAGCAGCTTTTAAATAAAATAAACGCATGGTAAATGAATGTCCGTTAACCGTACCATCGTGTTTGTACTCAAAATAATCGTACATCAATTCGTAAACACGTTTGTAAAAGAACGACCATTTTTGATAATTAACGTTCGAGATGCCCTTTGCAATTTCTAGGACATCATTCTTACTTAAATTACTAATACTTGCCGAATCTTTTATTTCTCCTTTACTCGAAATATATCTTACCAAAGTAAAATAGCGTTGTACATTGTGCTGTGTTTTAAGATCGAACGAATCGTTCGGTGCGCGTTTGTTCCATTCTTTTTGTAATTCCCATGGCTGAATGTTTTTATTTACAATATAACCGTTCTCTACTTGAGTTGTGAAAACATATGTATCAAATGCTCTTCCTGATCTTGATAAGGACAGATCTTTATTTACAGAGACATTCTTTATCTCAAAATTCTCTCTGTAAAAATTCTTTATGCTATTGATAAAATAAATAGTAGCCGAAATAAAAACTATTGAAAGTACCGCAAAACCAATTTTACTTTGTTTGAATAATACAAAGGTTAGAAATAACACCGTGATGATAATAAGATTGGCAAGTCCGGTCATTAAACCCAAAGCATATAACCCAAACATAAAATAAACCACTAATGAACTAAAGAACGCTTTTAATTTGAATTCATCAAAGTGCATCACAAAATACACGCAAAAGATAATGGCCATATCAATTAAAAAACCAAGACGGATATGACTCATGAAACGCGAAACATCACGCACTGTTTCGGTATCGTGCAATATCTTGTTGTAGATCAAACACCAGGCAACGTTGATGAAAGATCCCAAGATAAAACTGTAAAATAAATAATGTAATTCTTTTTTGGTGATGGGAGAAGTTGTAAAAAAGATAAGTGGGAGTAGGAGCAATGGAATTTTTGTGCGCACATCTTTTAAACCATCCGCTAAATTCTCTGAATAAGAAAGTCCGATCACATGAATGAAATAAACAGCACTCAATACCCAAAATAATTTATTGTTTTTTAATTTTTCCCATTTCGAAATAAACTTTCCTTCGGCTAACCAATTGCCCAATAAAATAAATTGTGGCACACTGGTGGGAACTGTTCCTAACATTACCCCTAAGAAAAGGGCGCAGCAACCAAATAAAAAAATGGTCCTATGGATCTTATCAGAAAACACCAATAAGAGAAACAGGGAAATAGGCCCTTTATTGCCTAAATGTTAAAAAACGAGAATGAAACTTATCAACAAAAAGTGGAAAACTTATATCGTTTTAAATAGTTGAAAATCAATTATTTGAAGCTTTCAAAAAACGGCTTTCTCCCACCATTTCTATGTTCACCTTCACATAAGAACCGGTCATTAAAAAATCATGCGCCAAATGAGGCCATTCGATGAAGCAATAGGTGTCGCGTTTAAGATAATCCTCAAAGCCAATATCAAATAATTCTTCTTTATTTTTTAAACGGAAGAGATCAAAATGAAAGAGGTTATGCGTTGGTGTTTTGTATTCGTTAACGATGGAGTAAGTTGGACTGCTAAAATTATCCTTGCTTCCCAACTGTTTGCAAAGTTCTTTTATGATGGTTGTTTTTCCTGTTCCCATTTGCGCATCGAACAAAAAGATATGTTCACCCTTGAATGTGTCTAATAATTCTTTTGCAACCTGAGGCAAACTTTCCAAAGAAGTAATATCTCTTTTGAATTCCATTAAAATTATTTTGCGCTCAACGTAATATAAGGAATGATCATTTCCTCCAAACTAATTCCTCCATGTTGGAAGGTGTTCTTATAATAATTCACGTAATAATTAAAATTATTTGGATACGCGAAGAAACGTGTTTCTTTGGCAAAAATAAATCGCTGACTCACATTTACCTTTGGTAAAAAGGCATCGCTCGGATTTTTAACTTCAAAAACCTCTTTTGGATTATAATCCAAAGCTTTTCCTTGTTTGTAACGTAAATTATTATTCACATTCTTATCGCCTAACACTTTGGTTGGCTCTTTTACATGAACTGTGCCATGATCGGTGGTGATCACCAATTTTATTTTTTTATCGGCTAATTGTTTAATGATATCATGCAGCGGCGAATGTTCGAACCAACTTTTAGTGATACTTCTATACGCAGGTTCATTATCGGCCAATTCGCGAATAACTTCCATATCGGTGCGGGCATGACTTAACATGTCCACAAAATTATAAACGATAACATTGAGTTTATTGGTGAGTAAATTACTTAAGTTCTCGGTTAATTTTTTTCCAGCATTTAAATTGGTGATCTTGGTATAACTCATTTTCACATCTTTGCCCAAGCGTTTTAATTGTTCGCGCATGAACTCTTCCTCGTGCATGTTCTTTCCGCCTTCCGCATCATCATTTAACCATAGATTTGGAAAACGTTTTTCCATTTCGCTTGGCAATAAACCACTAAAAATGGCATTACGCGCATATTGTGTGGCCGTTGGTAAAATGCTGCAAAAAACTTCTTCACTATCTACCTTGTAATAATCCTCAATAATAGGTTGAATGATCTTCCACTGATCAAAGCGCAAATTATCAATAACAATTAAAAATACTTTGTCGGGAGACTCCAATTCTTTTACAAATTTATTTTTGATAAGCGTATGACTCATCACCGGAGGATTTTTATCTGTTCCATTTAACCAATTGATATAATTCCTTTCAACAAATTTAAAGAACTGCGTATTCGCATCCGATTTTTGCATCACCAAAACATCGTACATGCTTTTATCTTGCACCGCATCTAGTTCTAATTCCCAAAATATTAATTTTTTGTACACTTCGGTCCACTCTTTCCACGATAATTTATCGCTGAGCGTAATTCCTATCTGTCCAAATTCTTTGCGGTATTCTGTATTTGTTTTTTCGGAAACCAAACGCTTATTGTACAATGCTTTTTTTAGTGACAATAAAATTTGATTTGGATTTACCGGCTTTATTAAATAATCGGCAATTTTACCTCCTATGGCATCATCCATAATATGCTCTTCTTCACTTTTTGTGATCATGATCACGGGCAAGTGAGGATGACTTTGTTTTATTTTTACAAGGGTCTCAAGTCCCGTTAAACCGGGCATGTTCTCGTCGAGCAATACAGCGCTTAGGTTGTTCTTCTCTTTTACAAGATCCAAGGCCTCGTCGCCACTGCAAGCTGTTACCACATCGTATCCTTTTCCGTTCAAGAACAGAATATGCGGTTTTAAAAGATCAATTTCGTCGTCAGCCCAAAGAATAGTAATTTTGTCCATAATTAGTGTTATTGCAAATAACGTATTAAATTTAAATTAATTATTGCACTTAACAGAATTTAGTTTTAAATGACCAAGAACAAGCGTAAAATAATAAACGATCCCATTTACGGATTTGTAAGTATTCCCAGCGATCTGATCTACGACCTTATCAATCACAAATATTTTCAACGTTTACGCCGCATTAAACAATTGGGCCTAACCAATTTAGTATATCCCGGAGCTTTGCATACCCGTTTTCATCATGCCATTGGGGCTATGCATTTGATGCATGAGGCTTTATTAACCTTGAAACAAAAAGGCGTTGTAATTACCGAAGAAGAAGAACAAGCGACCTTATGCGCTATTTTATTGCACGATATTGGACATGGTCCGTTTTCGCATGCGTTGGAACATAGTATTGTAAGAGGCGTGAGTCATGAAGATATCAGTAGTTTATTAATGGAAGCTCTCAATAGAGAATTCAAAGGAAAACTCAGCTTGGCCATTAAGATCTTTAACGACGGATACAAAAAAAGATTCTTGCACCAATTAGTAAGTTCGCAATTGGATATGGATCGCTTGGATTATTTAAAACGCGATAGTTTTTTTACCGGTGTGAGTGAAGGCGTTATTAGCAGCGATCGCATCATAAAAATGTTGGATGTGGTGAATAATAATTTGGTTGTAGAAGTAAAAGGAATCTATAGCGTTGAGAAGTTTTTGATTGCACGACGATTGATGTACTGGCAAGTGTATTTGCACAAAACTGTTTTAAGTGCCGAAACACTTTTGGTAAATATCTTAAAACGCGCTAAAGAACTGAGTGCTGAAGGGAAAGATCTGTTTGCAACACCAACCTTCAAAAAATTCCTTCAGAACGATTATTCTAAAAAAGATTTTATGAATCCCGATGTTCTAAATGCCTTCGCGCGTTTGGATGATACCGATATTTCGGCGAGCATAAAAGGTTGGACAGAAAGCAATGATCGTATTTTGAATATACTGTGTAATAAACTTATTGATCGGAAATTATTTAGAACCGAATTGCAAAACACACCTATCCTTACCGCACACAAAAATAAAATGATAGAGCGGGGGATGAAAAAATTTAAAGTAAACCGAAAGGAATCTTCGTATTTTGTGTATGGCGCCAGCGTTAACAACAGTGCGTATTTGGCAAGTAAATTCAGTATTAATATTTTGATGAGCGATGGAAGTTTAAAAGATGTTGCCGAAGCAAGTGACCAATTGAATTTGCAAAAGCTAAGCCAAACGGTGACAAAATATTATTTGTGTTATCCCAAGGAGTTGGAGGAGTAGAAACTTCTTACAAACAAGATAAAATAAAAAACCCCGGCTTTTCAGTCGGGGTTTTATTTTTTTAAATTCTTTATTTAAAATCTATTAACTCAACATAAAACTGCAACCATGCATTTGGAGGAATAATTCCGCCTGCACCTCTTTCGCCGTAGCCTAAATTTGGAGGGATCACTAATTTTATTTTTCCGCCCGGTTTAATTAATTGTACACCTTCTGTCCAACCCGGAATAACTTGGTTCAAACCAAATTCAATTGGTTGGCCGCGTTGAAGAGAACTATCAAATACTTTTCCATCCATGAATTTTCCTTCGTAATGAACCTTTACAGTATTTGTTGGACCAGGATTTGCTCCTGCGCCTTCTGCTTCAATTTTGTAGAACAAACCACTAGCAGTTTTTTGAAAACCTCTGGTTGCTTCTACAAGTGCCTTTTCATCTTCTGCTTTTTGCGCGGCTAATTTCTCAGCTTTCTTTTTTTCGAAATTAGCTTGTTCGGTTGTAAATACTTTTGCCGCATCAAATGCTTCCGCTTCTTTTCCTTTACGTAATATAGATACTTTAGTTATAGTAACATCCGTAAGTGGTTTATCATTTGGATTACGAGGAGTAGCAGCAATTGAATCAACAACTTCTATTCCGCTGACAACATGCCCGAAAATTGTATAGCTTGGAGGCAACTGACTAGCTTGATGCATAATGAAGAATTGACTGCCATTGGTATTTGCTCCTGCATTTGCCATGGCAAGTGTACCTCTTACATAACCTGTTTTTGCAAGAGCGCAGCCTGCGTCCATTTCATCAACAAATGAATAGCCGGGACTTCCCATTCCATTTTTTTGCGGACAACCACCTTGGATCATAAAATTTGGAATTACTCTATGAAATATCAATCCATCAAAATACGGCGTTCCCAAAGGCTTTGCTGTATTTGTAAGTGTACCTTCTGCTAAACCAACATAGTTGGCAACAGTTAAAGGCATTTGTTTGAATTCAAGTAACGTAAATATAGTTCCTTTACTTGTTTCTATTTTTGCATAGATTCCATCGGTTTGCTTGCTTAAAAATTCCTGGTCCATTTTACTAAGTTTTATTTTTTGTTTTTTTTGCGCAAAAATTCCTAAACTTAGGAAGCTTAATGCGGCAATGATCATTACTATTTTTTTCATATTGCTGTGATTTCTAATAAAATTTACAAAAATCCTGCCAATCTTTTAATGGTTATGTCCGTCACCGGCGCTATGTTGTTGTTGCTGCTGTTGAGGCATTTGCATTTGAGGTTGTTCCGGCACAGGCTTAAAATCTATTAATTCCACTTCAAATACCAATGTAGAGAACGGAGGAATTGCGCCTTGTCTTCCTTGCGGACCATACGCGATTGCCGAAGGAATGATCATTTTTGCTTTACCACCTCTTTGCATCATGCCAACACCTTCTGTCCAACCCGGAATAACTTGGTTCAACGGAAATTCAATTGGTTGTTTGCGATCAACCGAACTATCAAACACAGTTCCGTCTAAAAATGTTCCGTGGTAATGAACTTTAACCATATCGGTTGGTTTTGGTTTATCGCCTTTCCCTTTTTTAAGTTCAATATATATCAAACCGCTTTCAGTTGGTTTAGTAGTGATCTTATTATCTGCTAAATATTTATCGCGAACAACTGATTCGTTAGCCATTGCTTCTTGCATTTTCTTTTCATACTCGGCTTTTTGTTCGGCATTATTTTTTTCAAGTTCAACTTTTGTTTTCACTTCCTTAATTGCAAATACACCTTGCAAAAAATCGCCGGGTTTAACTCCCGGAGGTAATTCGTTGCTGCGCATTGTTTTTAAGAAGAATGAATCGGCTGAAATAATGAAAGCAGCGCTGTCGCCTTCATGCATCATTAATAAACCATCTTCAAAACTTCCTTTGAAAGAAATTTCGCGAACACCAAAATTGGCGTAACGCGATCCGTCTTGAGTGGTTTGTTTAGATTCCATGATCACAGAATCTTTTGGCCAAATAGTAAATACCCAACTGAATTTAATACCGCCACCTACTTCAACTTTTTTGGCGTCTTCGTTGTGTTTAAAGAATTTGTAATGAATACCCGTTTGTTCGGCACGGGTAAAACCATCAAATTGAGAATCGCTGCCGCAAGAAGCTAATGTTAGAACTGCTGCGATGGGAAGGAGAAACTTTACTACCATTTTAATTGACTATATTATTTATATTTATTTCGTAAAGCAAAGGCGTGTATGGCGGGATGATATTTCCGGCGCCAAGTTCGCCAAATGCGAGGTACGAAGGTAATATAATTTTGGTATTTTGCCCTGTATTTAAAAATTTTATGACATAATTTAACCCCTTTAGCATTTGGTCGGGGGTAGAGGTATTTACCTCCCAATTGTAAGGGGATTCGTCAAATTGTTTGCCATTTAATAAGTAGCCTTTATAGGACATAGAAATGGTCTTGTTCTTTAACATGTTAACTTGCGAAAGATCGGGTTTTCCGGCAAGCCAATAAACATTTAAGGTGTCTTTATAATAGTTCGAAATATTGTTCTTTTTAAGATAATCATTTATCAATTTGGTTTCGTTTAAGGCCCATTCGGTAATTAACGAATCAACCCGTGAGGTATTAAAAATGGTCTTTATTTTGAGATAAACTTTTACTACCGAATCTTTTTTTGTGAACGTCGGAATTTGTTTGCTTGAGAATTGTTGTTTAAAGAATGTTTCTTTTGGGATCAATAAGCAAGCGCTATCGCCTTCGTTGGCCATTTGCAAATAAGCTTCAATGCAATTTCCGGATGCTTCGGGATCGATATTCATGAAATATTTATCATCAAAATCGCTTTTGCTATTCCAAAACACCGAATCGTTTTGCGTGGAGTAATTAAGGTCTAAAAGCGCGATGAAATGCGTATTATCTTTTTTTACATCGGAATTAAAGGCGAGTAAATGATAATAAAATCCTTTTTCGTGTTTGGTATAGTACTCGTTCTTTTTTCGTCCGCAAGAAAAAACTAAAAGAAATGAAACATAAAGAATAATTCTATTGTTCATCCTAATCAATTTGTATATCGTAAACAATAGGCATTTGCGGAGGGATCTTTTTATAATCACCCAATAAACCATGCGCCAAATGTGATGGAACAAGCAAGAGCGCTTTATCGCCACGCTTTAAATATTGAACACCTTTGTGAATTCCGCTTTCAATATTTTCGTAACCAACTTTAAATGTTTTTTTTCCGCTTTGTTGTGAATTATAAACTTCCGTTCCATCCATCAAACTTACTTTAAAGCTCATGGTTATTTGCATACTTTCTTTTATGCTATCACCTTTTGCAGAGGGTTCGTAAACAAAATAACGAATGCCGCTTTTTGTCCGCACAAAATTCATTTGATGCGATCGGGCAAACTGATCCATTTCATCATTTTCTTTTTGAACCAAAGCTTGATTGGCTTTTTCGAATTGTTTTTTCAGAGCCTCTTCATCAATGGGTTTTGTGTTCTTGTGTTCTTCTTTGGAAGGATCGCCACAGCTCATCACCAAAATGAAGCTAAAAAAAAGAAAATATTTTGAAGATCGTAACACTATTGCAAAACTAATAAATTGTATAAAAAGACTTACTTTTACTTTTGAAATGAATAAACAGGAACGATATGAAAAGGTGCTCAATTACTTCATACATAACGTTCCAATTGCCGAAACGGAACTAAATTATTCTGATCCTTATCAATTATTAGTAGCTGTTATCCTTTCGGCGCAATGTACCGATAAAAGAGTGAACATGGTGACTCCCGCTTTATTTAAAGCATTTCCAACGGTGGAAGCTCTGGCGAATAGTAGCAGCGATGAGGTATTTACCTATATAAAAAGCATTAGTTATCCCAATAATAAAGCAAAACACCTTGTGGGCATGGCAAAAATGTTGTTGAATGATTTTGGCGGAGTTGTGCCGGGAGATGTGGATGAATTGCAAAAAATGCCCGGGGTTGGAAGAAAAACCGCCAATGTGATCGCATCGGTTGTGTATGATAAACCTACGATGGCCGTGGATACACATGTATTTAGGGTAAGCGCACGTTTGGGTTTGACGGTTAACGCCAAAAATCCCTTGCAAGCTGAGCAACAATTAGTTAAGAATATACCACAAGAACTCATTCCAAAAGCCCATCATTGGCTTATTTTACATGGACGGTATACTTGCTTAGCGCGTAATCCTCAGTGTGTTACGTGCAAGTTGCAGGAATTTTGTAAATATTTTGAGCAGAATTTTTTAAAACAAAAAGTTTCCACTAATATTAAAGTAAAATTGCAAGGTCATGGCAAAGAAACCCTCAAAAAAGCCGTCAAAAAAAGCAGGAAAAAAGCCCGTAAAAAAAGTGGCTAAGAAGCCTGCTAAAGCCAAAGCAAAAAAACCCGCTAAGAAAAGCGCGAAAAAGGTTGCAAAGAAAACAGCTAAGAAAGTTGTAAAGAAAGTCGCTAAAAAAGCAATTAAAAAAGCTAAAAAGGCACCTACAAAAAAAGCTACCGTTAAAACCGGACCAAAATTCAAGAATTATAAAACGCATTTACAAGTAGGCGAGAGAGCTCCTTTTTTTGAAGGGATCGATCAAAACGGGAATACCGTAAGTTCGTATTTGTTGGGAGGAAGAAACATCATACTTTATTTTTATCCAAAAGATGATACGGATGGATGTACTGCCGAAGCTTGCAGTTTGCGTGATGAACATTATTTTTTAGGAGCAAATAATTATGTTGTGGTTGGTGTGAGTGCTGATAATCAAGAATCGCATTTAAAATTCGCAAATAAATACAGTTTACCTTTTTCGTTGATAGCAGATACAAACATGGACATTATAAAAGCCTATGATGTTTGGGGCACTAAACAATTAGCGGGAAGAATTTACGATGGCATTGTTCGCACTACATTTATCATTGGTGCCGATGGCATTATCAAACACATCATTACCGATGTGGATACAAAGGAACATGCGAAGCAGATCCTAGCTTTGTAGTAATAATTTTTGCATATCACAGCTAATTACCTATTTTTGCATTCCAATTTTTATTGGGAAAAAACTAACCGCTCCTATAGCTCAGCTGGTTAGAGCATCAGACTCATAATCTGAGGGTCCCTGGTTCGAGCCCAGGTGGGAGCACAGAAAAATTAAACCGCTGATGAAGCGGTTTTTTTATTTGCTCAGATCTGAAAATACAACTTCAAGATCTTATCTTTTGACTTGATGGTCCAGTGAACAACTTTATCAAGGTTATAATATCTTACTTCTTTATCTGGGTCCACGAGTTTAAGCAAGGCGCCATCAAATTTGAATTCTTCGAAGTACTCAACAAATACTTCTCCTCCTGCAGCACTATGAAAATAAACAGCAATTTTTGTAAGCTTCTCGGCTTTGATAATTGAATCCAACTTCCAAGCCAGTTTTTCGCGGCCGGCTTGTGCATTTTGGTTTAGTGAAATAAAAAAAAGCGAGAATAGAATTAAATATCTCATGGTCTTTCGGTTTTTAATAATTTAATATCTGCGATCAATTTAGTTACCTGTATCTTATCGGTGCCATCATAAGCACCGCGGATCCGACTTTGTTTATCGATCAGCAAAAAGAATTCGCTGTGAATAAAACCTTCTTCAGAGCCATCATCTTCTAAAGCGTTCACTAAATAATCATTTTGAGCAAGTTTGTAAATGTCTTTTTTGTTCCCGGTCAAAAAATGCCATTTACCTTTTTTGGCATTGTAAGCAATTCCGTATTTATTTAAAACATCAACGGTATCATGTAAAGGATTTACGGTATGAGATAAGATCAAAACGTCATCATCTTTTTCAAATGCTTTTTGAACGTCGACCATGTTCTTACTCATTTGCGGACAAATACTTTGGCAGGTAGCAAAAAAGAAATCGGCCACGTAAATTTTATTTTTTACGGTTTGGTGTGAAACTGATTCGCCAAATTGGTTGGTAAGTGTAAAATCACCAACGGTATGGTAAATAGTATCGGTATTACTTAAATGCTTTTCGCCAATGATGGGAAGTAAGAATTTCTTTTCTTCAATAGCTGGTTGACATGCCGATAAGAAATGTGATACTATTAAAAGCTTAATTATTTTGTTTGATCTTGTTATCATCTATCAATATCTGTTTTTCTTCTTTTATAATGAGGTGTTGGTATTCTCCCAACATGCGTTTTACTTCGGCAACATATCTGCTATCATAATAACCTCTAATGTGGCGTTTTTTATCCACCAACACAAAAAAGCTGTAATCAACATAATAAGGTTTGTCTACAAAATATGTTTTATTGATACTGTCGAACGAATTCTTATTCCATCCTGCAAAAAAGATATTATCTGTTTTTTTAGCCATAGCTCTAATGCTTCTTTCGGTTGCAGAGGAATCATTCTCTTTTTCGCACACTAAAATAAAAGGAATATTATCGATCTTTTCTTTTTTATAATTTACGTATTCCCAAAATCCGCTTATCCTAAATGCATCATCGCTATATTTATCTTTAATGAACATAATTACAAAGGCAGGATAATTAACCGTATCAAGATCAAAAATTGCGTTTGAATTTGTTCTTTCAAATGTACTTTTTACAGAATAGTAAAGTGTATCTCCGCTTGTTGGTTTTTTTGGTCCGTAAAAAGGAAGTTTACGTGAATTAATAGTACTCGTTTCTAATATCACCCAAAATGCGGATGGGAAAAGAATGATCAGGATGAATATCCACTTTTTGTTCTTAAACATTTTGAGTGCAAATTTACGATTAGAAGTGTATAAAAAAAACCCGAGGTTTATTCTCGGGTTTTTCTTTTAATGATTTATTACCACTGGTTTTCGCGAAGAATGATCTTCTGATCGCACTTCGAGATAATAAACACCATTTGGTATCTCCGAAACATTTAGAATATTTGAATTCGTTTTGGTCTTTAATACTTGTCCAATTGAATTGATAAGTGTAATTGACTCAGCAACTTTATTATTTGGAAGTTCAATATTCACTGCAGTTGAAGCAGGATTTGGGAAAACTTTGAAATTTAAAGCGCTCAAACTATTTTCTTTTACACCAATAACCAAGAAGCTTGAATTTCCGCTTGCTGTTGTAACGTTTGTTGTTTGAGAACTAAAGGTTGTGGCTGTACTATTTATAGTAAGGATCGGGAATTTAGAAGATGCATGATAGTATTGGTAAATGGTTTGTTTCACATTTCCAACAGGAAAACTAAAAATTGTCATGGTCATACTCGACACACTTTTTAGCCTAAGAACATTTGTGAAGTTATTTCCTTGCGGCATTTTTAAAGTTCCCATTCCGTCGGCGTTTGAAGTTGAGCTACCTGAAAAGTTACCGCTCACCGAAAACTGAAAAGTCCCACCAATAGCATCAGTTAAATTATACCCATAACTAATAGGCCATCTGGCAACAATAGCGGTGTTAGTAAAGGTTAGTGCTACCGAACTGAATTTAACCGACATTAATTCGTATTGTGTACTTGGTGTAGCTACCGATTTGTAAAACGTATAAGAGCCTCCTTGATCTTCGGCAATAGTAGCGCCCGAAGGTGGCGGAACAGTTGCAGTAGCAGGAGCAATATAATCCGTACTTATCAAAGTTACAGTTGGATTTAATATCAAATTACTAAAATCCCAAGTAACTGCAGTTCCCGTAATAGTACTTGGTAAACCTGTACTGTAAAATGATGTATCTAAAGGATAAGTACCTCTTTGATCTCCAACAATTGGCTCGTAAAGCGCTTTTGTTAGAGTTAGATTTTGTGCATTTGCTATACTAATGATAGCTACAAAAAACGAAAGTAATTTTATCTTCATGGTTTTTTAATTTGTAAGGCAAATATACAAAATCATTCTATATAATAAGCTTAAACAAGCAGCAAAGGAATGTTAACGTTATGCCTTACGCTATCAATGGTAGCGCCCAAAAGAATGTCTTTAAAGGTCTTATGGCCGTGCGTACCCATTACCAAGAGGTCACATTTATGTGAATTCACAAGATTAGGGATCTCCGTTCTAGGATTTCCAAAACCTAAAGCCATTTCGCAATTATAACCTTGCTCTTTTAATTGATCGGCATATTTTTTTAAATATTGAAAATCCTGTTCGCGTTCCATATCAAATGCTTCTTCGCCATACATAACGGCATTTGTACTTTCTAGAACATGAAGCAATACATACTGCGTTTCTGTTCCGCCCATGGCAATGGCTTTATTAATGGCTTTTGAATCGCTGCCACTAAAATCAACGGTGATCGCAATTCTTGTGTAGTGCTCATTTTTATTGAGTTGAAGTGGAGAAATTCCTCCATGAAAATGATCGTGGTTATGGTTATGTTTTTTTACAAATAAAGGAACGAAAGTGATATATAATAACATGATAAAACAAAACACGCACACAGGAACGATAGTAAAACTTACCAGAAGAGGACTTTCTGATGTACTGATCCAATCAGATAAAAAACCGTAAACTAATTTAATATTTAATGAGATGATCACGATGGCGGCTGTCCATGAAGCAATGCGTTGCCAAAGCGGGATAACAAATTCGCCCATTTTTCCTTTATCGCTTACAAAATGGATGAGAGGGATCACTGCAAAGCCTAATTGCATACTTAATATCACCTGACTAAGAATAAGTAATTTTCCTGTGCTTTGTTCTCCCAAAAAAAGTATGGTGAAGAATGCGGGAATGATAGCGATCAATCGTGTGATCAATCGTCGCAACCAAGGTTGTAAACGCAAATTCAAATAGCCTTCCATTACAACTTGTCCTGCTAATGTTCCTGTGATGGTTGAACTTTGTCCCGCTGCAATTAATGCAACCGCAAAAAGAACAGGGGCTAATGAACTTCCCAACATGGGTTCCAATAATCTGTGCGCGTCTTGTATCTCGCTTACTTGAATTCCATTAGTAAAAAAAGATGCAGCCGCTAAAATTAAAATGGCTGCATTCACAAATAATGCTAGGTTGAGCGCAACAACGCTATCAATTAAATTAAAACGCAATGCTTTTTTTATTCCAACTTCATTTCTTCTAAATTGTCGTGTTTGTACTAAAGAACTGTGTAAATAAAGATTGTGCGGCATAACTGTTGCGCCAATAATTCCAATAGCAATATATAATGCATCTTGATTCTCGATGCCGGGGATCAAACCGCCCGCAATTTGTTTGAGAGATGGTTGTGCAATGAGTAATTGAATTAAAAAAGAAACACCAATTAAAATTACTAAGGAGATAATGAATGCTTCCAGCTTACGAATACCTTTATTTAAAAGAAACAGAAGTAAAAAACTATCCAATACCGTAATGCAAACTCCCGCTAAAATAGAAACATTCGGAAAAAGTAAATGAATACCAATGGCCATACCAATTACTTCGGCAAGATCGCAGGCTGCGATGGCAATTTCGGCCAAGATGTATAAGAACATATTTACAAATGCCGGAAAACTTTCGCGACTTGCTTGCGCCAGATCTTTTCCCGAAACAACACCAAGTCGCGTGCAATGACTTTGCAATAAAAGAGCGATCAAATTACTCATGATCAAAACCCAAATAAGGCTGTAACCAAATTGACTTCCGCCCGCAATATCAGTGGCCCAATTACCGGGATCCATATAACCAACGCTGATCATATAAGCCGGACCCAAGAAGGCGAGGAACCCTCTGAATTTTGTTTTACCCGATGTATTTACCGAGGCATTTACCTCTTCTAACGACTTGCTCATGATGATCGTACAAAGGTATCATAAATTAAACAAGCCTAAACATTTATTTAGGTATACCTAAATAAATAACAATAAAGAAATTAGTATCTTTAACCACGCATTTCATGAGAAGATCTCACATATTTTTAGCTTTCGTCATCCTAAATTCATTCGCGTTCTCTCAACTCAAGGATATCAAGATCTTGCTTCCAAAAGAAGTGGGTTTTAGTTATTACGAATTCGTTCAGTTCTTACCCGACGAGAAATATTTTGTGGTTTGTGCTAATTCATTAGCAGTTTTTAATACCGAAACCGCCGAGATCATTGATGAAGTGGACCTGTTATCCAATGCACGAAATCTTTCGATAAGCAAGGACGGAAAATTAATTTCCTTCACGCTTAACAATGAGCTGTACATTTATTCTTTTAAGGATCAAAAATTAGAATTGGTCTCAAAGGTAATGGCGGGAGAATTATTAAAGGATCTCCCAAATGGCGAATGGTATAAATCTATGCAGTTCTCTGCTTCTTTTTTTACCGATCAACCCGGTCAGATGTATATAAGTATTGCGTCGTTCACCATGCTATACGACTTTCAAAATAAACGCGTATTAAATAGTCATGCATTTAAAGTTGGAGATTATATCATGCATGGCGCTTCTCTGGATGGACGAAATATCGCTGTGTTAGCACTTATCTCGGGTTCAACATCTTCTATTGTAAAGCAACCGCTTAATGATCTGGCATCTGTAACTAATGTTCTTACTAAAATTGGTACACCTTTAAAATTACGTTTACACGATTCCTTATTAATGTGCTTTACCGCCGATAAATATTTTGTAATGAATTTAGATAACGGCAAAGTTGTTCATGAAGTTCGTGTGCCGCGAATAAAATACGATCCTGAATGGGGAACCGATAAAAAATATATTGACGAGATGAATAAACGTCCCGCATTAACCGTTCCCGACACTATAAATTTTGCAAGTGATGAATCGGTTTCGGATATTGATTATAACCCGATGAATGGTACACTTATTTACGCCACAAGCAAAGAAATAAAAACAATAGAACTTAAGACCAAAAAATGTAAAACTTACAAAAGCGGTTATACCTATAATATTCGTACATCAAAAAGCGGCGGACGCATGATAGCCAATGGCTACACATCTGCGCGATCCTTACGAGTAATTGAGCCAAAGAGTATGAAACTTATTTCTGAAAAATTGTCGCAAACAACCATTATCTCCAATGCAAAAATGAGTCCGAATAATCGTTGGCTCATCATGAACAGCAATAGAAGTGCGGTAATTTGGGACATGAACAATTTTACAAAGTATTGCGAATTAAAGGACCAAACCGGAAAAGATTCGTCGATGATCTATAATTTTTATTTTTTGAATGATTCGGAATTGGTGGTGAACTCAGGAAATAATTTCAAGCAACTCAAACTAAGTATCTACAATATCAAAAAACGGAAATTCACAAAGCTGATTAAAAAAACGGGTTATGCCACAACTTCGGGCTTTATGAATAACGAATTTTATTATTGTGATAATACAAGTTTGTACATCATTAATTTAAAAACATTGGCCGAGGAAAAGTATAACGGTTTGTATTCAATGGCTGCTTTGCCCCAATATAGAATGATAAATTTCACCGATAATCTGGTGTTTGTTCCTGAATCAGGAAAATATAAGATCGTAAATCGAAAAACTAAGGCGGTTGAGTATGAGAATACATCGTGGAACCTAAATGTAAGAGTGATCATTAGTCCGGACGAAAAGAATGTATTCACCATGGGCGTTGTAAAAACAAAAAAAGTATTTGGCGGTAATGAAGTTGAAATGGATATGAATGCGGTTATCCGAATTGATATGGTGAAAAAAGCAATTGCGAATCATTACGCCGAAACCTATTACGCCTATGATTTTGCGATGAGAGATAATGGTAAGTCAATCGGGATCTGGTACGTGAAATACGATATTGAGCATTATAGTGATTCTTTAAAAGAAGCGCTATACACAGTGTACGATATTGAAACTGCCAAAGTGATATCAACCAAAACACTCACACAATCAAAAGAGATCATTACGAATCATCATACAAGTGATAACGGCAAATATTTTGCTATGGATAATTATGTTGGTAATAGTTTGAAGATCTTTAATGAAAAGGGAGAGCTAATGATGGATATTGGAGAATTAAAGATCCCCATGCCAAAATTATTTTTCAATGAAAGTTTAGATCGCTTGATCATTACTACCTATCAAAATCCCATGGCCACATTTGTTGATCTTAAAACACGAAGAATCATTGGACAATTAGTGAATGCCAATGACGATCAGTATTTTTTGCTCACCTCCGATCTGCATTACTTGGGTTCAAAGGATTTTATAAAGAGTATTCGTTTCAAATATCAATCGGAGATCTTTAGTTTCGAGCAATTCGACGCGCAATTAAATCAGCCGCATAAAGTATTGCGCGCATTCGGGTGCAAGGATTCTGTACTTATCAAAGCTTACGAAACAGCTTTTTTGAAACGCATGAAATTGCTTGGGATAAAGTCAAACGAGAATTTGGATCTTAAAAGCTTCCCAACCATACTTTCTGTAAAAATGGAAGATGATAAACCTAATTTTGTGAAGTTCGGCATTAGCGCAAGTAAGGGAAAAAGTAAATTATCGGAATTGGAAGTTTACAATAACGGAACACTTGTTTACAGTGAAAAAATAAGTGATGATCAGAAAAATAAATTTGATAAAAATTTAATTATTGAAACATCTTCGGGTATTAATCGCTATGAATTTATATTGAAAGACGAAGCGGGATATGAAAGTCCGCGCATTACCCGTTTTTACAATAACACCACCATTGTAAAACCTAATTTGTATTTGGTAGTTATTGCCAGCGAAAAATTCAAGAATAATAAATATGATCTTTCGTATGCGGTAAAAGATGCAACAGATATGTCGAACACCATGTCAAATTCAAAATCATTTGGAAAAGTAGAGATCAAAAAAATGTTCAACGAGGCATTCAATGTAGATTCGATGAGCACATTGCAGAGTTTCTTTTCTAAAGCAAGCATTAATGATGTGGTGATGGTGTTTTTTGCCGGACATGGTTATTTGGATGATGACCTGAGTTATTATTTCCCAACATACTATACTGATTTTACCGATCCAAAAATAAATTCGGTAGCTTATAAGTCATTTGAAAAACTATTTAAAGGAATGAAACCCATTCGGAAATTAATGTTCATTGATGCCTGTTTTAGTGGAGAGGTTGACGATGAAACTATTTACAATTCGGATAACGAAAATCCTAATAAGGATACAACACGTGCAGCAAAAACAATTTACTCAACTTTTGCGCAATCTACAGCACTTGAAATGTCGAAAACAATTTTTTCGGATCTTAGACAAAACTCGGGAGCTACAATTATTTCTTCAGCCGGTGGAACAGAAGCAGCTTTTGAAGGTGAGAAATGGAATAATGGATTATTTACACATTGTTTGTTAGAAGGCATCTCCAATTATAAGGCAGATAAAAATTTTGATAAAAAAGTAAGTCTTTCCGAATTACAACGCTATGTGGCCGAAGAAGTGTACCGCTTATCAGATGGTAAGCAATCGCCAACGTATCGTATGGAAAATACAGCCCTTGATTACGAATTGTGGGAGTACTAAAGGCAAATTATCCGCATTAAATGGTTTTGCTTTAACCATATTTAATCTTAGTTTTGTTCATCAAAAATCATCTTATGAAAAGATCACTTCTATCCATTGCAATATTAGTATTTATTTCTACTGATCTGTTGGCCCAAAAAGCAGCGGAAGAAAAAAAGCCGGTCGTAGAAAAAAAACCTATTGAGAACGAAGCAACGTATTCGGTTTTAAAATGGAGAAATATTGGTCCTGCTGTAACATCAGGAAGGATCATCGACATTAAAGTTCATCCTCAAAATAAAAATGTTTGGTACATAGCAAGTGCATGCGGCGGTCTTTTTAAAACTGTAAATGCAGGAACAAGCTTTGAACCTATTTTTGATAATGCTACAGCATATTCAATTGGATGTTTAGCAATTGATGAGCAAAATCCAAATATTATTTGGGTAGGAAGCGGCGAAAATAATAATCAACGAAGCGTTGCTTACGGGGATGGAATTTACAAAAGCGAAGATGGAGGAAAATCATTTAAAAATGTTGGTCTTGCCAAATCTGAACATATCGGCATGGTGGCCATTGATCCAAAAAATTCGGACATAGTTTTTGTCGCAGCCTATGGTCCGCTTTGGAGCGCCGGTGGCGAAAGAGGAATTTACAAAACAACTGATGGTGGTAAAACTTGGAAGAATGTGTTGACAATAAGTGAGAATACCGGTTGTAATGAAGTTCACATCGATCCTTTGAATTCAAATGTTGTTTACGCAACAGCGCATCAACGGAGAAGGCATGAGTGGACCTATGTGAGTGGCGGACCGGAAAGCGCGATCTATAAAAGTACTGATGGTGGAACAACTTGGAATAAATTAACTAATGGATTGCCGGCAAATGATATTGGAAGAATTGCAATGGCCATGAGCAAAAAAAGTTCGGATCTTATTTATGCCATTATTGAAGCAAGCGAGGGAAAAGGATTTTATAAAAGCGATGATAGAGGTGCAAGCTGGAGCAAACAATGTGATTGGAGTACGGCAGGAAATTATTATCAGGAAATTTTTGTAGATCCTACAGATGATAAAAAAATATATTCGATGGATACTTGGGCAATGGTATCTACAAATGGCGGAAAAAGTTTTTCAGGACTCGGCGAAAAAAATAAACACGTAGATAATCATGCGATACATGTATTTGCCGATAATACTGATCATATGTTAATGGGATGTGATGGTGGTTTGTACGAATCCTTTGATGCCGCAAAAACATGGAACTTTAAAGCAAATTTACCTATCACACAATTTTACAGAGTGTGTACCGATAACAGTAAACCATTTTATAATGTATATGGAGGAACTCAAGATAATAATACACTGGGCGGACCGGCACGTACCAAAAGCGCCACAGGAATTATAAATGCCGATTGGTTTGTAACGGTTGGTGGCGATGGTTTTCAAAGTAGAGTTGATCCTGTTGATCCAAATATTGTTTACAGCGAATGGCAATATGGAGGACTAATTCGTTTCGATAGAAAAACAGGAGAGCAAGTTTCAATTAAACCAACAGAGAAGCAAGGTGAACCGGGTCTAAGATGGAATTGGGATTCGCCATTAATGATCAGCAGTTTTGATAATAAACGAATTTATTTTGCAGCGAACAAAATTTTTAGAAGTAATGATCGTGGTGATTCATGGAAAGCAATTAGTCCTGATCTTACTCGTGGCATAGATAGAAATAAATTACCGGTGATGGGAAAAGTGTGGAGTATGGATGCGGTGGCAAAAAATCAATCAACATCATTATTTGGAAATATAGTTTCATTATGTGAATCTCCTAGGAATGAAAATCTTATTTATGCGGGAACAGATGATGGTTTAATTCAAGTAACAGATAACGGTGGAACTTCGTGGACCAAAGTAGACAAGTTTGCAAGCGTTCCTGAATTAAAATTAGGAGGTTATACCATTGGAACTTTTGTTCAATATATTGTTGCATCACAGCATAACGAAAATACAGTTTATGCGGCGTTCAATAATTTACGTCAAGGCGATTTTAAACCATATTTATTGAAGAGTGTTGACAAAGGAAAAACCTGGACAAGCATTTCTTCTAATTTACCTGAGAAGGGATCGGTGTATTGTATTGCCGAAGATCACAAGAATCCGAATTTATTATTTTGTGGAACGGAGTTTGGATTTTATTTTTCAAATAACGGAGGGAAGTCGTGGGTGAAATTCACAGGAGGAATGCCCGCAAGTATCTCTGTTCGCGATATAGCTATTCAAAAAGACGCGAATGATCTTGTGATAGCAACTTTCGGACGTGGTTTTTATGTGATCGATAATTATTCATTATTACAAAACATAAAAGAGGAAGATCTTAAGAAGAGTATGATATTCCCAATAAATGATGGTTTGGTATTTGTTGAATCGCAGCCGTGGGGACATAAAGGAAAGTCATTCCAAGGTGAAGCATTTTATAATGCTAAGAATCCTCCTGTTGGGACTGTGTTTAATTTTAATTTGAACGAGGAATATAAATCGATAAAAGACAAACGTAAAGAAGCGGAAAAAGAAAAAATAAAAAAGAATTTACCTGTGTATTATCCAAGTGCCGATAGTTTGCGATTGGAAGATAACGAACAAGCACCTTTGGCGTACTTAGTGATAAGCGATGAACAAAATAACGAAGTGCGAAAAATAAAAGTGGATCTTAAAAAGGGAATGCAACAAGCCATTTGGGATGGAAGATATGAATTAACTTCTCCAATTAATTTTTATACACCTGATCTTGATAATCCATATTACGATCCTGACAAAGGAGCTATGGCTGTGCCCGGGAAATATTTTGCGCAGGTAATTAAAGTTGCAAAGGACAAAGTAGAGAATGTAACTGACAAGGTTCCGTTCTCTATTAAGACATTGAATAATTATGCAATGTCTCCAAAAGATCAACAAAAGCAAAATGTATTAAATAAAGAGATCGCCGAATTCAGACGTGTGGTTTTGGGATCGAGCGATTACCTTGGACATTTGAAGGAGAGAATGAAATATTTAAAGGCAGGTTTAAATCAATCGAACAGCAATGCTTTAGCATTAAAAAAAGATATAGCTGATTTTGAAAAACTACAAATAGAGTTGGAGCTTAAATTAAATGGCGATGGTAGTTTAGCAAGTCGTGAATTTGAAACTTCTCCGGGTTTTATTGGCGATATGGAAGGCATGATCGCTAATACATGGTCGCAAACATACGGAAGCACCGGCGATATGGAAGCAAAGTTTGTGGAGTTGAAGTCCTTGTTCGGAACACATTACGCTAAAATAAAAGAGTTAAAAGCATTAATTGAGCAGATAGAAGCTAAAGCGGAAACTTTTAAAATGCCTGCAACGTTTGGGCGTTTACCGGAGTGGAAGTAAGTTAATAAAGAATTTATTTTCCCCAGGTCTCAAAAATATGGGCGTTCCACATCTTTAATGCAAAATCTCTGAATTTTTTTGGAGCTTTTTCAAGGGCTTCATCAAATTTATAGTCGCCTCCGTATAATTCAGTTTCTGTCATTTGTACTTTGTTCTGGCCGCGCATTGCAAATTTTTGAGAGCCTTCATACATAATGATCTTCATGTTGCTTGGACTTACATCACTTCTGCAAGCAACTTTATACATCATCCAAACTTCAGCTACGCCATCATTATTAAGGTCTGTTACTTGAAGCGTTTTGTTTACAAATGCGCAAACAATATCAAACGGACAGTTGCGTTCATAGTCAATTACTTTCCATTTTACTTTGGAACTATCTTTAGTAACAAGGTAATTTATGGCATACACTTCTGCATTCTTATTTTCCATATCAGCATCAGGATCACCCTTTGTGAATACTCCGCTTTCGCTTAAGATGGTAATATTTTCACCTGACTTGTCGCTCCATCTCACAATATCTTTGATGCTGCCTTTATAGCTAACTTCTTTTGGAAGTTTGGAAATAGCAGCGTCGAGTAATTTTATTTTACTTTGCGAAAATGAAGAGGGAACTAAAAAAATAAATAAGAGAGATATGAATAATAACGATCGTTGCATTTTAAACTCTTTCGATCACGGCTGCGTATCCTTGTCCAACACCAATGCACATAGTTACTAATGCATATTTTTTATTGGTGATGTTTAATTGCAAAGCTGCCGATAATAAAATTCTGGCACCTGTCATTCCTAAAGGATGACCAATGGCAATTGCCCCACCATTTGGATTAATGCGCTCGTCGTTATCTGCTAAACCCCAAGCACGCGTGCATGCTAACGATTGCGCTGCAAATGCTTCGTTCAACTCTATCACATCTATATCTTTAAAAGAAAGTCCTGCGCGTTTTAATGCTTTGTTTGATGCTTCTACAGGACCAATTCCCATAATACGCGGTTCAACTCCAACAACGGCACTTGAAACAATTCGCGCTAATGGTTTTAAATTATGAGTTTTAATTCCTTGTTCACTTGCTAATAATATTGCAGCAGCACCATCATTCAATCCACTTGCGTTTCCTGCAGTTACAGTTCCATCTTTTTTAAACGATGGTTTTAATCCCGCTAATCCTTCTATGGTTGTTTTTGGTTTTATGAATTCATCATTCGCAAATTGAATGGCGTCGCCTTTTTTTTGCGGGATGCTGATGCTTGCAATTTCTTTCGCGAATCGTCCATCATTTTGGGCCTTTGCTGCTTTTTGTTGACTCCAAAAAGCAAATTTATCTTGATCAGCTTTGGAGATCTTATATTTTTCTGCAACATTCTCTGCTGTATCTCCCATTGAATCCACGCCAAACATATCTTTCATTTTCGGATTAATGAAACGCCATCCAAAACTACTATCATATAATTGTTGATCTCTTCCGTAAGCGCCCGATGCTTTACTCATTACCAAGGGACCGCGCGTCATATTTTCTACTCCGCCAGAGATCATTAAATGTTCATCACCAACCTGAATTGCTCTTGCAGCATCAATTGAAGCACTTAAACCCGACGCGCATAAACGATTTACGGTAACACCGGGAACTGTAATTGGTAAACCTGCAAGTAATAAGGCCATGCGCGCCACATTGCGGTTATCTTCGCCGGCCTGATTTGCACAGCCCAAAATAACATCACCAACCTCACCGAAATTAACATTTTTGTTACGATCCATTAATTCCTTTAAAACAAAAGCGGCAAGATCGTCGGTTCGCACGGCAGCAAGGGTTCCACCAAAACTTCCTACAGCTGTTCTTATTCCGTTAATTATATAAGCTTGTTGCATAAATAAGGATGTTTAACTAATGATTTAACAAAGGTAAGTATTATTATGATTTTAGGGACTGGCTAAAATGGTTTATATTTACTAAAGCAAAGCAAAAAAAATGAAAAAATTATATACTCTAGCTTTATTTTTGATCAGTTTATCGGTTTTATCGCAGGTCCCAACCACAATGAATTATCAAGGGGTGGCGAGGTATGCGAATGGTAATCCAATTATTGGCACCATTGGTGTAAAAGTAACCATACATCAAACTAGTCCTGGCGGAACGCCGGTGCTTACGGAACAATACTCACCGATCACCAATCAATTTGGAATTTTTGAGATAAAGATCGGAACTAAT
>JAHEYC010000048.1 GCA_023251775.1 Sphingobacteriaceae bacterium
ATCGTTAGGAACTTTCGGACGTTTATCGGCGTAGCCTTTATATGACAAACGAGCCGCGGCAATTTTTCCATTGGCTATCACATAATCATAAACCGCTTTGGCGCGATTGGTAGAAAGTGTTTCGTTGAATTTTTTATCACCACTGTTGTCTGTATGTCCACCCAATTCAATTTTCAATGTTGGATTTTTTATAAGAAATGCCGCTAATTTTTCTAACTCTACTTTACTCTCAGGTTTTAGATCCCATTTATTCACATCAAAGAAAATATTTTTTAATTCCACCGTTCTTCCTGTATCAATTGGTTCTAAAGGAATTTCCAATAAATACGGTTTTGTAAAATCCGTTTCTTTTCCTTTGAGCGAAAAATTATCGCTGTAAAATAAAAAGCCGGGTTTGTTTACATTCACCAAATAATTTTTATTGGCTGTAAGTGTCACAAAAAATAGTCCGTTCGCATCGCTGAACGATTGTGTAACAGTTGTTCCTGTGGCAAGATCCACCAATTCAAAATTTGCTTCGAGTGGTTCTTTTGATTTAGCATTATAAATTTTTCCTTTGGTAAATGTGATCTTCTCGGGTTTAGCTTCCTTTGGTAATTCAAATTGATACACATCCAAACCACCATAACCTCCTTTGCGCGCACTCGAGAAATATGCAATGTTTCCATCCGGTCCAACCAATAAACTATTATCATCCTCTATGGAATTTATAGGATAACCCAAATTAACGGCCGGTCCCCAACTACCATCCGCTTGGCGGCGACTAATAAAAATATCTAATCTTCCAAAACCCGGATGCCCTTCGCTACTAAAATATAATGTTTGATTATCGGGATGAATAAAAACAGATTCCTCTTTGTAAGGCGTATTTACATTATCATTTAATTTTACGGGATTACTAAATTTTCCATCATCGCCTATCACACTCATATAAATATCTTGCGCTTTTAAACCACCGCGCGCTACAATTCCTCGCACAAAATATAATGTTTTTCCATCGCTGCTAAAACTTGGTTGTGTTTCCCAATTAGCAGTGTTAACAGCAGGACCTGCATTTCGCGGTTTTGTCCATTTTCCATTTACTTTTTGCGCATAAAAAATATCGCAACTTCCAAAACCTTTGCGGCCTTCTGCGCCATAATCACCAAACTCATTACTGCAGGATGCAAAGAACATGATATTTCCATCGGCCGATAAAGTTGGAGCACCTTCGTTGCCTATGCTGTTAATGGTGCTAATAGGATAAGCCGTTTGCCATGCTTTATCAACAAAACTGCTCGTATAAAAATCCTCATTCTCGTATCCCGGTTGTTGCGGATCGGGAATACCGCGCGTAAATAAAAATTGTTTGCCATCACCGGTAATAGCGGGAAAATATTCGTTGTTCTCGGTATTTATTCCCGGTCCAACATTAATTGGTGTAAATGGTTTTGGTTTTTTTATTGCTTCGGCTGCGAACTTAGCATGCATTAAAATAAACTCAGCTTCTTCTTTAGCAGCAGGACTAATACGTTCGAATTTTAAGAATGTTTCTAAATTTATTTTCGCTTGTTCGTATTTTGCTTCTAAAAATAAAACTTCGCCGTAATCATAGAAGGTGCGCGATCTGAACTTTGGATTAATATCTATGGCTTTTTTATAATGGATCTCTGCTTGTTCGAGTTCCATTTTCTCACGCTTTAATTGGGCGTATGCACCGTGCGCCTCAATAAAATTATCATCGTCTTTTATCGCTTTTAATAATGATTTTTCTGCTTCCGGAATATTTCTTGCCTGATAATACTTTGAACCTTCTTCAAAATGCTTTATAGCACTTTTATTTTTAGTAGTGTATTCGCCCGGCGGCAAAGAACCTTGCGAAAATGCGAAAGCACTCCATAAACAAAAAAGTATCGTGAAGATATTTTTAAAACTAACCATAAAGCCTACTTAAAGTTATAATCCAACCAACCCTTAAAAGTTACTTTCTCTTTATCCGACATAGGCTTTTTTACGTTGATCAAATTGTACTCTTTTTGCTCCACTTTGCGAGCAGTTGCTTTTAATTCCACTTTTTTGAATTTCCGCTTACGCTTTGGGCGCATTACTTCAATTTTCACCATATCACCTTCTTTAACTGTATCAAAGAACTGACCGAATACGGTTTTAATATTTTCTATACTAATAATAGTACCGTTCAAGCTCAATACCTCGTCGCCCACTTTATAATTCATGGCTTTTCCAAAACTATCCATGTTGCGAATATCCACAATGATCAAACGTTTTGTTTCATCGTTAAATCCAACATCAAATCCACCCAACGAAAAATTTTGGAATGTTTTTTCCTTTTCAAATTCTAATCCCACTTTATCAAACACATCTTTCATCGGCAAAGGTTCTTTTCCGCTTACATGCTTTCGTAAGAAGGTTCCAATTTCAGGATAGGTCAGTTTTTCAATTTCACCAAACAGATCCTCATCGTTGAACGACTTCTTTTTACCATATTTTACAGCAAGATCTTTCATCAGGTTTTGTGTTCCATATTTACCATCGCTATAGTAACGTAAATAAATATCCAAACACATGCCAATTAAAGCACCTTTTTCGTAAACGTTATTGTATTGCGGATGGATCTTCTCGGTGAGAACATTCTTACTCATATACGTAAAACTCATGGTATCATTAAAATCATTAATACTATTCTCGTATTTACCCATCATGGTCTTTAAAAATTCATCTACATCTATCAATCCTGCTTTTACTTGTGCATGATGCGCAGCGTATTCGGTCATACCTTCGTACAACCATAAATGCTCACTCATTTTTGGATTGATATAATCAAAATTCCCTATTTCTTTTGCGTGAATGTTCAATGGAGTTACAATATGAAAGAATTCGTGCGCTGCTACGTCGCGGATCTGCTGATCTAAGTAAATACTATCCATTTCGGGCATTACATAGAACGACGAATACGAATGTTCTAATGCGCCATGAGCACCTGATAAAGTTTTTCTATCTATAAAATAAATTAAGAAGGCGTATTTATCAACGGGCAATTCTCCTCCCAAATAATCGCGTTGTGCGTACAACATCTCTTGAATTGTTTTTGCGATATAAGTAGAAGTTACTTTTTTGTTTGGAGAATAAATAGCCACTAACACTTTTGTATTAGCAACTGTAATGATGGTTGTATCGGGAATGCAATACATAATAGGCGAATCTGCCAAATTGTGATAATCCAAAACAGAGATCACATCTTTTTCTTTACCCACTGCTACATTGGTTAATCCCGTTGCCGGATAAAAGCCCGGAGGTTTAGCAAATTCCAAAACAAAATAGCGATCCATCATTCCTTCATAAAAACCAAAGAAACCATGGGTGTTGATGCCGAAATTCTTTCCCTCTTCTATATTAGTTCCACCCGGTTCAAAAACAACTTTCTCTTTTATTTTTGTATCCCAAGTATCTTCTACCATATACGTGATGGTATTTATTTCTTTTGCGGGACTCAACACATACACATTATCGTTTTGTTTAACGATATTTATTTTTACGCCATTTTTACCTGTTACTTTAAGGTCAGAAATAAATCGTCCGAAATTATACACCTCGTAAGTGCCGGGAACCATAGCAGGAAAACAAAAACGCACTTCATCTTTATCTGTTTTTGGAGGCGTAAGTTCCACCATTACTTTATCGTCGATCACTTTATTAAGATCCACCTTATATAAATAATCGCTTTGCGCTATGCTTACACTCCAAATGAAAATGAAAGTACCGAAAAGAAATTTATGTGAGTTTTTAAGAAGCATAGAGCTATTTAATTAGTAGTGAAAAATCCTTCCATTTGAATTTGAACCAAAATACAACAAATACTACAATTATGGAACAAAAAGCAATAACTAATTCTGCGCCTGCATCCTCCGACTTAGCATAAAAAATGGCGTCGGTCTTTAATACCGCTGTTTGTGAGGTGACGGTAAGTGCCGAAATAAGATTATTTGCCAGGTGAATTCCGAAGGCCAATTCCAAGCCTTCATCCAACAATGTTATAGCCCCTAAAAAGAAAGCAAAAACAATATAATACGAAAGCATGATCACCATTCCAAAAGCTCGAGTCTCGGGATTTGACATATGCGCTAAACCAAACATTACCGAGGTAATTACAACAGGAACAATTCCATTTTTAAACACTTGAGAAAAACCTTGGATCAAATACGATCGAAAAATTACTTCTTCGCACAAGGTTTGGATCGGTAAAAAAACAATACAAATAAGAAGAAGTATTAAGAATCGCGGAAGATCAAATTGCAAAACAAGATCGTTTGTGGAAGAAGTAAAATAAGTTACAATAACCGTGATCACTAATATCACTGCCCAAATACCAAACGCAAAAAAGAAATGTTTGTAACGGAATTTATCGTAACCTGTTACGATCGATAAAAATTGTTTGCGATGAATGTATTTTATCACCATATAGAACATGGCAAAAGCCCCAACAAATAAACCAAATTGCGCCAATAAGATCCAGTTTTTATCGATCGCTAAACGTTCTGAATCAAAAATGATATGTTGATTATTCAATAATTCTGTTTGGGTAACTCCCATGTCCGTTGCCCTTACCACCAAAGGAAGAATAGTAACAAATTGCATCAAAAAATAACCTCCAATAGTGGCTGTAATACCCATCACATACATCCAAAACTTATTTTGTCCATCAACAAAGCCCGCATTTAAGAACAAATTATTGAAAGGCAGTTTTGTAACAGGAGTGTTTTGTTGAGTTTCTTCGGTGCTATTATTATCCATACATTTGTGTACCATAAATATATCCTTTTTTTACCCAAAATATCATGCCAATCACTAAGTACTTTTTACCTTTTAGCATTATTTTGCTCCTTGTTATTTCTTGTCAAAAAACGCCCCAGAGCATTGCCACAAGTGAAGTGCAGTTAGGAGAGAAACTCTTTTTCGACCCCATTTTATCTCGCGATAGCACCATAAGCTGCGCCAGCTGTCATAAGCCCGAACATGCGTTCGCAGACATTGCGCCCACCAGTAAAGGCGTTTTGAATCAAATGGGAAAGCGTAATACACCCTCGTGTATGAACATGAGTGCACGTAATTTCTATTTTTGGGATGGACGCGCCGAAACCCTTGAGGAGCAAGCCATGGGGCCGATCGAAAATCCTGTAGAAATGGATCTTCCATTGACCATTGCCGTAAAACGATTAAAAGAAAATGAGTATTACTATACCTCTTTTGTGAGTGTGTACGGACAAAAACCAAGTAAAGAATTGCTTACGAAAGCTATTGCAGAATTTGAAAGAACCTTGGAAACAAGCAAAACGCCCTTTGATAAATTTATGCGAGAAGATGATAGTTCGGCTTTAACCGCAAGCGCTATAAGAGGGCTGGCACTCTTTAATGGAAAAGGAAAATGTTTTGATTGTCATTTTGGAGTTGATTTCACAGGCAATGATCAATTCAGGAGTTTAGGTTTGTATAACGGGAAAGATCTAAATGATAAAGGACGTTTTGATGTGACGAAAAAAGAAACTGATCTTGGAAAATTTAAAGTCCCGGGTTTGCGAAATATTGCGATGACCGCTCCCTACATGCATAACGGCATGCACAAAACATTAATGGATGTGATCAATTATTATGATGAACCCAATAAGTTTGTAAAGAATAGCATCAATAGAGATTCCTTATTGAACAAACCCCTTGGTTTAGGTGAAAATGAGAAAAAAGATCTTGAGAATTTTTTATTGAGTTTAACGGATGAGCGATTTAAAAAATAAAAAAGCCCGCATACTTTATATCCTTTCTCTTGCTTGCGGTATTTGGTTCCTTGCTTTTGGTTGGGTATGGACCTATTTAGGCAATTTGATCATTACTTATCCCTTTGGCTTAATAGGTTTTTTGCTTTGGTTATATGCCAAAAAATTAGATCCGGAAAGTAAATACAATAAAATTTGTATCCGATTACTTTTAACGGGGCTTTTTCTTTCCATTTTCTCTTTTTTTCTTTATAGATAAGCCTTAACACAATTTGGCTGCGGTTTTACAAAGGCATTTTCGTAACTTTAGTTTAATTCCCTCGTTATACATTTAATTAAAGGCCATTGACTAAAAACCATTATACTCTTACTCCCTTATTTCTTTTTTTACTCGGCTTTAATTTTTTTATTAGCAAGCCCGAGGGGAAAGTTGAGTTTGCTTCGAAAAATAAATTAGAAATTGACAGCGCAAGTAAGACCATTCACATTTTTGTTGCGCTTTGCGATAATACCTACCAAGGCATTGTGCCCGTTCCAACAAAAATTGGGAATGGGCAAGATCAGAATAATAATCTTTATTGGGGATGCGGTTATGGCATTCGTACGTACTTCAAAAAAAGTAAAGAATGGAAATTGCTCCGCTCTCAAAAAATTGATTCCCTAAAATTAGAACGTATCGTATTTAAACATGTCACCAAAAATTATTACTTGGTAGCAGATGCTTATAATGGCAAATTCATTAAACAATGTACCATTGATTTTTTTAATGCGTGTGCCGGGAAATTAAAAGATACGATCCACATTCAAAATAAAATAATTGGAATTGCAGGTCACTCAAAACTTATTTCCTATATCGGTCATGATGGTTTAATGGATTTTGATCTTAAGATACCTTTCCCAAACGTAGATAATAAAAAAAGGGACTGCATTATTTTAGCTTGTGTGAGCAAACATTATTTTGCCCCGTATTTAGAACAAACTAAAGCTTATCCGATTGTTTGGACCACAGGATTAATGTGTCCTGAAGCATACACCGTACACGATGCCATTACGGGTTATGTAAATGGCGAAACTGCTGAAAGTTGCAGAAATCGCGCTGCCCTAGCCTACCACGGCAAACATAATTGCGGGATAAAAGGCGCCCGGAATCTTTTAGTCACAGGTTGGTAATTGATTTTTACATTTCAATGTCGTAACTTCATGAGGTGAGATCCCTCCTTTTATTCACCATATTATTTGCAACAAAACTGTTCTCTCAAACAACAGTGTATGCTGTTACACCCGGAGGTGCCCCAGATAACAATAGGTATTATACATTCTATTACGATAAGATATTTATTTGTGATAATTGTAAGGAACCATTTAAGAATGAAACATCCTTTGAAAAATATAAGGCGGTGATCTTTACCGGGGATCAGATCATGATACATATTGGTCCGGAGTTTAATATTAATGAAAAGAACACCATCATAGGTTATATTACCGACGAAAAAAAGATACTTTTTGGGAGGATAGAAATGAAAGGGGATACGGCCATTGAAATTTATGATCCTACCCCTCTTGAAGAAAAGAACGCTCCGTATACGCATGACAAAAAAGTATTTGATACCAACGGAAATATAATTGCCTTTATTGAAGGTGAAGAAAAATATGGAGCTGCTTGGTATCTCTTAACTTCTAAAAAATAATAAAAGTGCCTCACGAGATCCAAGTAAAGACCATTCTCAACAAAAAAAAGAAGCGCGACTCTTGGTTCTTGGACGATTATACTTTAAATCTCTACAGCAGTTGTTCGTTCAATTGTTTGTATTGCTATATCCGCGGCAGTAAATACGGTTTAAATTTAGAGGACAGTCTTTCGGTAAAGGTAAATGCAATTGAATTATTGGATAAACAATTGGCCCTGCGAGCAAAAAAAGGTCATTTTGGTTATATTGTTATGTCGAGTGCTACAGACCCTTACTTGCAGATCGAAAAAAAATACGAATTAACCCGCGAGGCCTTAAAGATCATTGCCAAACATAAATTCCCCTTGCATTTAATCACAAAATCGGATCTTATTACAAGAGATGTTGATCTGTTGCACGAAGTAAATAAAAACGCCATACTTCCTGCAGATCTTGCGAAAAAATTCAATAAAGGACTTATCGTTTCATTCTCGTTTTCAACCCTTGATGATAAAGTAGGGAAGATCTTTGAGCCGGGAGCAACAAAACCGTCTGTTCGGTTTGAAACGTTGAGCACTATTTTAAAAGAAGGATTTCACGCAGGAGTTAGTTTAATGCCGCTCATTCCCTTTATCAGCGATACTAAAGAGCATCTCGATATCCTCTTCTCTTCATTTAAAAAAATAAAAGCCAATTATGTGATGCCTTCTACCATTACACTTTTTGGGAATGAAGCCGCAGATAGCAAAACATTGATGTTGCGCGCCATAAGAAAACATTACCCTGAATTGGAAACTAAATATTTGAATTACTTTAAGAACGGGAGCGAGATGCCTGCCTATTATCAAAACGCCTTTTATAAAAAAATGCAGGAATTAAGTAAAGAATATGGTCTTCCGCACAAAATAATTACTGCAAAGTGATTTGTTTTAAATTAATTTTTAATTACTTTTATTGTATGCGTTCGATATTAAAAATAACATTGGTCGTTTTAGCATTGTTTGCTTTTACCAATACCATTCAGGCACAAACAAAGCCAAAAACAACCACAAAAGCTCCGGTGAAAAAGGCTCCTGTAAAAAAAGCGCCAAAAGAGATCAATGTATATGTGTGCACAAGCAACAAAGATAAATTCTATCACAAACGCAGTAGCTGCGGCGCATTGAATAAATGTTCCGAGACCATCAAAAATATCAAAAAACCAGGGGAATTAGCAAAGTACAAGCGTAAAAGTTGCACGCGTTGTTTTTCTAAATAAGGTTTAAAAGAATAATCGTTTACTATACTTAATGATCGTTTGCGGGACAAAATGTCCCGTTCAACTTGAGATCCGACTGTATTGGTTGGACGGGACATTTTGTCCCGCAAGGAAATGAAATCTAATACTTCTCCAACTTCTCTTCAAACCCCAGATCGCTATTAGCCGCATGAAATTTTACGTTGAGCAAAAGATCGGTGCAATGTTTTAGACTTTCAACGCGAATACTTTCAATTAAGGCATAAACATCTTTTGGCTGTCCTTCAACCACTGTTTCAAAGGGACAAACCTTATACTTCAATCCGCTTTTTTGAATTAACGCAATAGCATTATCAATAATGGTATACTTCTCTTTATCGTTACCAAAAGGCAATAATTGTAAGGCGGCGTTTATTTGCATGATATTATAATTTTAATTCACTTAATTTCTGATTCATTGAATTTACCAAGGCTTTTAATGGCGCTTCGGCCATTTTTAAAATAAAAGGATTCATATCGCCCGATAATTCAACTCTACACTCGCCTATTTCATTTTCTTTTCCTTTAAAATTCACTTCCAAAAAAAAATCAAAGCGTTTTAATCCTTCACTGTTGTATTTTATCTTTGAATACGGAACTCTTTCCGAAAAAACGATCTTTAAGGGCGCAATTCCCTTTATGTTGAACGAACACGAATGCTCATCATACGAAAAATTCTCTGTTCTGTCCTCGGGTAAAATGCTTTTAAAATTGGCGAAATTACTTAGGAACTCATAAAGCGCTTTATTGGTTGAAACTGCTTTAGCTTCGGGACTCGGAATTGAAAAGTGCGCCATTTTGTTTTGTAAGGAACTCGTCCTTTATTTTAAAATAGATTGCTTCCATGTATCCGGACCATTTCTCCATGCGGTTAAACTTTCCACATCTTTTTCGGTGATATACCCTTTATCAAGAGCAACACTAATAAGCGTATTGTAATTAGTTAATGTAATGAGTTTACAATCTGCTTTCGCAAACGCTTTTTCCGAAACGTCAAATCCATAGGTAAAAATTGCAGCCATTCCTCTTACCACACAACCTCTCTCGCGAATTGCATCAACCGCTTTTAAACTGCTTCCTCCTGTGCTAATAAGATCTTCGATCACAACAACGCGTTGTCCTTTTTCCAGATCACCTTCAATTAAATTCGTCATACCATGTTTTTTTGCTTCGCTGCGCACATACACAAATGGCAAACCCATTTCTTGAGCAATTAATGCACCTTGAGCAATTCCGCCCGTGGCAACACCGGCTATAACATCGGGTTTTGCGTAATCTTTATTGATGGCATTCACAAATTCCTGACGTATATAGGTCCGAATGGCAGGATACGAAAGGGTTTTACGGTTATCGCAGTAAATGGGCGACTTCCATCCGCTCGCCCATGTAAAAGGATTTTCGGGTTGTAATTTTATTGCTTTTATTTGAAGTAAAAATTCAGCAACTTTATATGATGTTTCGTCAAATGAGGTCATAAAACAAATTTAAATATATAGCCCAAACTTAAAATATCAACTTATGAACAAACATATATATTACGATAACAAAAAAATTTCTGTCGGCTCGGATAGTGACGAAACCACACAAAATCAGGAGATTGTGAAATACGAAAAAGGAGGATCAGAAACGTTAAAACTTGCCATCAAAGATTTTTTGAACCATAACAATAAAACTAATTTGTTCATTAAAACAAGTAGTATCAAAGATACGTTCGAAGAATTAAAAAAACATTTTTATTATATTGAAGCAGCAGGAGGTTTGATACAAAACAAAGACAAGTATCTTTTCATAAAACGTTTAGGAAAATGGGATCTTCCCAAGGGAAAACTCGATAAAGGCGAAACAATTCAAGAAGCCGCGGTAAGAGAATGCGAAGAAGAATGTGCGGTAACGGGATTAAAGATATTAAAACAAATATCCGATACCTATCATATTTACGAATACAAAACAGGCTTTGCTTTAAAAGTTAGTTATTGGTTTCATATGGAAACAAGCAGCAACAAAGAACTTAAACCACAAACAGAAGAGAATATTGAAGAAGTGAGATGGCTAAGTGTTGAAGAGGTAAAAAGTATTGTTTTGAAGAACACTTATATCACCATCGAAAAATTGGTGAAGAATTTTTTTGGGATCTAGGTCAATCCGCTGCCTTAAGCGAAAACGTAAATTTTGTACCCTTTCCAACTTGACTTTCAACCGTTATAGATTTGTGATGCGCCTCTAAAATATGTTTTACAATGGCTAATCCTAAACCCGTTCCGCCTTGTTCGCGGCTACGTCCTTTGTCTATCCTATAAAAACGCTCAAATAAACGCGGCAAATGCTTTTCTTCTATTCCTACTCCATCATCCGATACTTCAATGATGACATCATTCTCATAATTACTTAAATTGATATTGATCTTACCGTTATCTAATCCATACTTGATACTATTGGTGATCAAATTCACCAATACTTGTCGTATCCTAAACTTATCGGCAATAACATAAATTGGTTTATCGTATTTTTTCGAAAGCAACAAGGACATATTTCTTTTTTGCGCATTCAATTCCAATTGCAAATAAATATCCTTACATAAAGCGGCAATATCAAATTTTTCCATTTCCAAATGCATATCACCACTCTCAAGCTGGGTAATGGTCTCAAGATCATCAATGATATTTATCAATCTGTCAACACTTTTTTCGGCGCGTTTCAAATAATCAATATTTATTTCGGGATCATTTACACCGCCATGGATCAATGTATCAATGTATCCTTGGATATTAAAAATGGGGGTCTTTAATTCGTGAGATACATTACCCAAATATTCCTTTCGGTAACTATCCAAATTCTCGAATTGCGATGTTTCCCTCTCTCTTTTTTCAATAAGCATATCCACACGATCATTCAACTGAGTGATACTATCAACCTCTTCCAGCATATTTTGCTTTAAAGGAAGTTCTTTACTGAGGAAAGTTTCGCGGATCTTTTCGGATAATGAATGAATGCGTTTATTGATGATGGTATAGTAATAAAAGTAGATCACCATAAAACTTCCAATGAACGAAACAAAGAGGCTTAACAAGGCCAGATCAACGCTTATTCGGTAACTCCTTAAGTAAGAAATGATAAGGATAGCTATGGTAATGATGATAGCATTTATCAAGCTTAAAATAATGATGAAGGTGGAATTATGTCGCTTTTCTTTCAATAGTTAAATGTACGTTTTTTTACTTTTACCCTGTATTAAATATTCAAATAATATATGATACAAATTCAATTGTTTTTGTAAATTCGAACTTAGTTTTATATACCAATTATGACGCGTTTATTGCTCTTATTTTTTATTTGCTTTTTGAGTTTGACCACACTTAAGGCTCAGTCGAAAGACAGAAAGTCCTTAGTGAATAAAGCCGAAGCCAAATTCAAAGTAGAGAATTATGAAGAAGCTTCTGACGATTATCTACAATTAGTGACCGATGAGCCAAAGAATCCGGGATTCAATTATAACCTTGGTGTTTGTTATTTAAATTCTAATAGCAATAAATCAAAAGCAATTCCCTATTTAGAGATCGCAGTACGTTCAGAGAATCCCAATCCAAAAGCAGAATTCTTATTGGGAAGAGCTTATCAATACGCCAATCGTTTTGATGATGCCTTGATCTATTTTGAAAAATATCTTTCGAAGTGTAAAAAAGATGATCCTTTATTGAAAGAGATAGGATTAGAGATCCAACATTGCATTAACGGAAAAGAAGTGATCCGATATCCCATCGATGTGTCATTTCAAAATCTTGGAAAGAATATCAACTCAGGTTTTGCCGATTATTATCCTTTTATTACCGAGAACGAAAGTTTTATGGTATACAATACTAAACGTCCTTATACAGCGGATGCTCCAAAACTTTACAATGGACAATATGGTAATTCGATCTATATTTCTAAAGTTGTAAAAGGAGAATATGCCGAAGGCGAACTCATTGGTAAACCTGTTTGCGAGCCAAATAGTGGCGAAGAAGTGATAGGCATGAATTCCACCGGAGATATTTTAGTTATTTACAAAGCAAATTTAAAAGGCGGTGGAAAGATCTACTTAAGTCGAATTACTCCTTTAGGAACTTACAGTAAATTGGAAGCACTGCCGGATGTGATCAACGAAACAGGAGAAGTGATCTCGGCCTGTATCAACAACGATGCATCTACCATTTATTTTGCGAGTTATAAAAAAGATGGTTATGGCGGGACAGATCTTTACAGCTGTAATAGACTTCCATCAGGTAAATGGAGTAAAGCTTTGAATATGGGTAAGGAAATAAATACAAAATATGATGAGGATTTTCCAAATCTTTCGCCGGATGGAAAAACATTTTATTTCAGCAGCAAAGGACATAGTAGCATGGGTGGTTACGATATTTTTAAAGCGAGCTTTGATGAAGAAACAAAAATATTTGGCAAACCTTTGAATATTGGATATCCTGTAAATTCTTCTTACGATGATCTTAATTTTAGAATTTCGAAGAACGGAAGATATGGTTACGTAGCTTCTTTAAGGGGAGAAGGCATGGGCGATTTTGATATTTATAGGGTAACATTCAAAGAAGTTGAAATTGAGTACAGTGTTTTCATTGGTAATATCCTTCCAAAAGATTCTACTCAAAAAGTAGATTATACCAGCACATATCTCACCATTACCAATAATGCTTCGGGCGAAACGGTTGGAAATTATGTTCCGAATCCGCAAACCGGACGCTTCATCATCATTTTACCTCCCGGCAAATATAGTTTGTTGTGTGAGGCTCCCGGTTTTAAAGAATACAAGCAACCATTAGAAGTTCTCGACAAGATCTCTTATCAACCTGAAATTAATATTTACATAGAACTTAAAAACTAAGGCCATGGTACACGTAAATCATATTGCAAAAACTAATTCGGTGTTCTCAAATTTTTTAGCAGAGATCCGCGATGTAGAAAAACAAAAAGACAGTATGCGTTTCAGAAGGAATTTAGAACGTATGGGAGAAATAATGGCTTATGAAATAAGTAAAAAATTAGAATTTCATACAGTAGAAACGGAAACGCCGCTTGGTACAGCTAAAACCTCTGTATTAAAAGAACAACCTGTAATTGCCACCATTTTACGCGCCGGTTTGCCTTTGCATATTGGCATCTTAAATATGTTTGATAAGGCCGAGAATGCTTTTATTGGCGCTTATCGTCGCCACCATAAAGACAATACATTTGATGTTGCTTTAGAATATTTAGCTGCGCCCGACATGGAAAATAAAATACTTATTCTGTGTGATCCCATGTTAGCATCCGGTTCATCGCTTTTATTAACCTACCAATCCTTAATGAAACGCAGTAAACCAAAACATACGCATATTGTTTCGGCCATTGCAAGCCAGCAAGGTGTTGATCATTTGAGAAAAAATTTACATCCAAGCGAGTGTACCATTTGGTGCGGAGATATTGACGAAGAATTAACCGCACAATCGTACATTGTGCCGGGCTTGGGCGATGCCGGTGATCTTGCCTTTGGAATAAAATTATAATATGTTTCAAAAACAAACTCTTTCTTTTGATGAAACAAAGCACTTAAATGCTTTGGTGCACGACTATCTTTTGAAAAAGAAAGACACTGAACCTTTGTATTCCGCTTTTCCTGATCTTGACGGCTATAAAAAATTACTAAGCGATCAAAAACTTTATTCTTCTTCGAACAGAAAAGTGTTAGTTCAAAGTTTAACGCAACAAGCCCAAACCGTTGCAAATACAAGTAAAGAAAGTATTGCGAATATCGCTGAACTTGAGAATTCAAATTGTTTTAGCGTAACAACCGGACATCAATTATGTTTATTTACCGGTCCGCTTTATTTTATTTACAAGATCATCTCTACCATTAATTTAAGCGAATGGCTAAACGAGAATTTTCCGGACATGAAATTTGTGCCTGTGTATTGGATGGCAAGCGAAGATCACGACTTTGAAGAAGTGAACCATGTTTTTGTATATGGAAAAAAGATACAATGGAAAACTGATGAAAAAGGCGCTGTTGGAAATTTTAAAACAAATACCATTGAATCAGCTATTACAGAACTAGAAACAGTTTTAGGAAATAGCGAGAACAGCAATGAACTCATTTCTCTCTTCAAAAACGCTTATTTAAAACACGATAGCCTTGCAAAAGCCACGCGTTTTCTTGTGAACGAATTATTTGGGAAATATGGATTGGTAATAGCAGATGGGGATGATAAAACGCTAAAACAAGAATTTATTCCGTTCATTAAGAAAGATATTTTTGAAAATATCCCTTCAAAAAAAATAAACGAGACCATTTCCTATCTTCAAACAAAAAAATATACGGCGCAAGTAAATCCCCGTGAGATCAATTGTTTTATAATAGATGAACACGGAAGAAATAGAATTGAAAAGGCCGGCGACTCGTATACTGTTATTGGAACAAAAAAAACTTTCACAAAGGCAGAACTTGAAAAATTAATTGATGCAAGTCCTGAGAAAATAAGTCCCAATGTTGTTTTGCGTCCACTATACCAACAACATATTTTACCGAACATCGCTTACCTAGGCGGACCGGGCGAATTAAATTATTGGCTCGAATATAAAGCCATGTTTGATGCTATGAATGTGTTCTTCCCTATTCTTCAACCGCGAGCTTCAATTATGCTCATTGATAAAAATCAAGCTCAAAAATTGGATAAGTTGGGAATTGACAATGCATCCATTTTTAAAAGCGAGCAAGAGCTTATAAATTTTATTGTTGAAGCAAAAGGTGAAAGCGTTGAGTTAAGTGAAGAAAAAAAGAAAGCTGAAGCCATCTTTACCGAACTCCAGAAAAAAACAACAGACATTGACAAAACCCTTGAGAATCTTGTAAAAGCTGAGCTTCAAAAGACCTTAAATAGCATTGATGCCATTGAAGCGAAATTAAATAGGTCGTTAAAACAACGCTCAGAGACCGAAATAAATCAACTCAAAACTATTCGTTCAAAATTATTCCCCGAAAGTATGCCGCAAGAGCGTTATGATAATTTAAGTATGTATTACGCTAAATACGGTAAGGGATTTATTTCAGAAATTAAAAAACAAACCGAAGGAAACGATCTGAAATACTTTATTCTTAAGGAAATCTAGATCCGTTCGTATTTCTCGAACGTATAATCAAATTTATTCTTCTCATCCGCTTTATGATCCTCGCTCCAGGTCTTTTTAAATTTCTTTAGATCAATTGGATCAAAAAAAGTATCTGCTTCAAATTTATGATGTATCAATGTTCGGTAGATCTCGTTCATGTGTTCCATACTTTGTTTGTAGATCTCCGCCCCACCAATTATAAATACTCTTTCTTCGTTCATACAATGATCAATAGCTTCTTGTATGCTTGTATAAACATCTGCTCCTTCTACTCTATAATTTGAATTGCGTGTAATAATAACATTTCTTCTTCCCGGTAATAAACGTCCAATTGATTCATAGGTCTTTCGTCCCATAATAATTGGAGAACCCATGGTAGTAGCCTTAAAAAATTTAAGGTCGGCAGGTAAGTGACAAAGTAATTTATTATTTAAACCGATCGCGTTATTAAGATCGGTGACTACAACAGCAGATAATATCATATTATCTCGGTAGCTTGATCAATTGACCCGGTTTAAGACTATTATTCTTCATCTTATTAAGATCCTTAATGGTTTCTGCTTCCACATTGTATTTTTTGGAGATGCTATACATGGATTCACCAGCTTTTACTTTATGCCAACGGAATTCCGACTTTTTTACCGACGAGGTTAGTTTATCATCTTTAGATGCGCTTGAATCGGAAGTGGAAGCTTCATTCTTTACAACTAATTTTGGATCGTTATCAATTTTTTCTGGGACATAGATCGTTAATTTTTTACCTGCTCTTATACCTTTTCTCCCAATATAATTCCACGATTTGATATCGGCCACACTTACGCCGTATTTGCGCGCAATAGTGCTTAATTTTTCTCCGCCCTTAACTGTATGTGTTTTTTTAATTTCCTTATATGCCACAGGCACCATTCCTTGCATGGTTTGTTGCGCTTGAATGGCGGCATAGATCTCTTTTTCGTTGGTTAAAAATGTGCCGATCTTTGCTTTTGGCAAACACATGCTATTGCCACCTGAAGGAATTACACTTTTTCGATATTGAGGATTGAAATATTGGATCTCTTCGGTTGAAATATCCAAAGCCTGACCAATTTGATCGAACGACATTTGTTCTTTTACAATAACGGTGTCGATCTCAAAATATGTTTTTCGAGGAACGGCCGCATAAATATTATGTTCGGCACTATGATTCATCACATAATTTGCCGCAATAAAAGCAGGAACATAGCCTTGTGTTTCTAAAGGTAAATATGGACGAATTTCCCAATATGTTTTTTTGCCACCGCTACGACGAATAGCTTTACTAATTGTTCCGGGCCCTGCGTTATACGCTGCTAAAACCATTTGCCAATCGTTGAAGATGGCATATAAACTTTTTAAATATTCTGCCGCTGCAACGGTTGCTTTGTACGGATCGCAACGATCGTCGATATACGACGATACATTTAAATTATACATCTTACCTGTAGGATACATGAATTGCCATAATCCCATGGCGCCTGCGCGCGATTTTGCGTAAGGAATAAGCGCGCTTTCAATTACTGCTAAATGTTTTAATTCTAAAGGAATATTATACCGATCAAAAACTTCTTCAAACATCGGATAGTATAATTGAGAAAGCCCCATCATCCTACTCACACTTTCGCGTTTGCGAACTGTATAAAGATTAATGAAGCCTTTTACATGTTCATTATAAATAAGATCAAAAGGCGAATTCACATCCAACTTAGCAATTCGTGTTTGAAATGTATAATCATCAAAACGAGGAACGCTATCGGGAGTGTAGTGAAATTTATTAGTTTTAGGAATAACAGGTTTTGAAAAGGCCAGGTCGAACATTTTTTGAGAGGCCAAACTATCAAGCAAAGCAGCAATTGGATCATCGGCTACGATAATTGGTTCGGTTTGCGCACCGAGGTATAAGAACCCCGAAAGGAAGAACCCGATCAACTTTATTTTGCTATTTACTCTCATTCTCCTGATCTATTTACGGCCTATAAAATATTTAACGCCGTATAAATAAAATAGTTACATATTTAATACTAAAATTTTACATGAGCAAACCCCAAGGTCACAAAAAAAGCCATTCCGGAGCCCTTAATAGCCTTATATTTTTTAACTTCGCACTGTGAAGAACAAGGAAGAGATAGAGATCCCCGAGCATTACTTTGAGCGTCACCCCTTGGTTTTAGCGGGTTCTATAGTGTTGAGCATAGGCTTAGTAGGAACGGTACTTTACCTATTCATTTACAAGGATTTTGAGCAACATGGCTGGGCTTTGGTATTAACGCCTCCTGCTATGATATGGAGTTTTCAAACTTTGCTTTTTATTTTGAGTCCCTATGCCTTGTTATTTAAAGATAAAATGGAGCTCAAAAAACATTTATTCAGCAATAAAGTATGGTATTTTAATGATATTGAACGCGTGAGTGAAGTGAGTGATGGGTCATTTAATATTACTTATAATGATGGAGAAGTTGAACAAATGAATTTGCGCGGAATAAAACCATCGCATTTGAAATTGCTGCGCGATGAATTGCACAAACATGTGTATTTAAGTTTGGAACAGAGAGATCTGTTGAATTAGAAGTCGAACTTATATCCAACTCCCTTTACAGTTTTGAAATGATCTTCGCCAATTTTTTCGCGAAGCTTTCGGATATGAACATCAATGGTGCGATCGCCCACCACAACTTCATCGCCCCATACTTGTTCTAAAATATATTCTCGTGTAAAAACTTTTCCAGGCTTACTACTCAATAAAGAAAATAATCTAAATTCTTTTTTGGGAAGATTGATCTCTTCTTTGCCCTTATATATCATGTGCTTTTCTTTATCAATTCGTATATCTCCAAACGCAACACTTGTATCTGAGGAAACACTAGATTGCAATCTGCGAAGCAAAGCTTTAACTCTGCTAATAAATACACGAGGTTTGATAGGTTTAGTGATATAGTCATCAGCGCCAACCTCAAATCCAGCAATTTGGGTATAATCTTCGCTGCGTGCGGTGAGAAAAGCGATCAATACATCTTTTATTTCTTTTACCTCTCGAATTTGTCGGCACGTTTCAATTCCATCCATGTCGGGCATCATCACGTCGAGAATAATAAGATGTGGATGTTCTTTTTTTGCGATATCGATCGCATCTTTTCCATTGTTAGCTGCTAAAACTGTATACCCTTCCTTCTTTAAATTATAACTCAAGAACTCAACAATATCCGGTTCATCGTCAACAAGAAGTATTTTGTAATTAGAATTCATTTCAACAGGTACTAAGGTACAATTATCGCTGTTTCTTAAGTTAAGAAATCATTAAATTAATACCCTATTATCACATTCGTTTTGCTTCAAAAACGCTCCTTTCCCATGAATAGCAGCAAAAATGCATTTAAAAGTTACTAACAAGACTTTCTGTCACACAAAATTGAACGACTTGCAATTCAATAGGATAAACCAATGGCAGTTTACGAAATATAGAGCCCTTAAGTTAAAAAACTGTTAAGTAAATGTTTAAGCATTTAAAGCGATTTTATTTATAAAAAGGTCCTGCTATCTTAGAGGTCCGCTTAATTTATGACCGCAAAAAAAACATTAAAAGGTATTGATACGATCAAAGATTCGATCGAATTAAAGAATTATGCCTTAGCCATAAATAACGGTAAAAATGTTATCGACGATCTTATTTTGAATTCACATTATAGAATATTTAAAAATAAACCGGCGCGCAAACCTTTGTATCCAATTAAAGAAGTTGAAAAAATTTTGAACGCAACCGATACAAAACCGGAGCTGAGAAAGATCGTGAATAAACGAACCATCAAGCAAACGCTGAAATGGTATACAAAATATAAGAATTTTACAACCGATGCTTCTTCAAAGCAAGCAAAGAATCCTTCTAAATTCGCCAAGAAAACATTTCATATTATTGGATTGCTTAATCTTAGTAATATCAAAGTAAGAACTTACTTCGCCAAATAGTGTCAGCAAGAAAACGCCAATTTCTACGTTATGCTTGACTAAAAACTTAGTCATTTACCTTAGTAAACTCCTAACTTTTTAGTCTTCGCATGCCTTGAACTTGGCGTTTTTTTGCTGACACTAAATAAGTTTTTTAGATTAAGTCGAAAAGGTCTTTCACACCCATGTATCGCGAAACAGTAAAACCTTCGGCGTACTTCACACCAATAGAACGACCGTAGATCATCATCTTCGCATCAATATAATCCACAAACTCCTTTCCAGAAATTGGTGTTTCGGGTTCTTTTGAGTTTGGATCGTAAAATTGTGAAGCAAATGCTTTTATGGCCTCATGTTTTTTATCTCTGAATTCCGTTACATCGATCACAAAATTTGGTTTGATATATTGATCTTGGATATAATGATAAACTGCTTTTGGTCGCCATGCTTTTTGTTTTGCACCGTTCGCTGATGTTTCAATTTTTATGAGTCCGGAATAAAAACAGGCATCAGCAGTTAGTTGCGCCGCGCGACCGTGATCGGGGTGACGATCACTGATAGCATTACACAAAACAATTTCGGGTTGGCATTCACGTATAACTTCTATGATCGCGATCTGACTTTTATCCTCATTCTTAAAAGCACCATCTTTTAATTGCAATTGCTTTCTAAATGCAACACCTTGCAATTTTGCAGCAGCCATCGCTTCTTTAGTTCGCAGTTCAGCACTTCCCCGAGTTCCCAATTCGCCAAGGGTAAGATCAAGTATTGCTACTTTTTTACCAAGAGCAATATGTTTCATGATAGTTCCGCTACACGAAAGCTCTACATCGTCAGGGTGAACACCTATTGCTAAAATATCGATCTTCATTGCGCTAATTTACGGATTTAATTTCTTAAGTATCTCGTTCATTTTATCGTTCAATTTCGGTAGACTTCTAAACAGAACATAACTTCTTCGGTAATCGCCCACCGAAAAGGCCGGAGAACCTTGAAGAACATCATTTTCTTGCTCAACACTCTTACCAATTCCACTTTGTGCCGCAATTTTTACACCATCGGCAATGGTAATATGTCCTGCAATACCAACTTGTCCCCCAATCAAACAATTCTTTCCAATTTTTACCGATCCTGCAAGAGCTACACATCCTGCAATAACCGTGTTCTCACCAATTTCGCAATTATGAGCAACCTGTATCAAATTATCCAACTTCACTCCTCTTCTAATAATAGTTGAACCCAACGTTGCTCTATCAACGCAGGTATTTGCGCCGATCTCTACATTATCTTCAATTATTACATTTCCAATTTGTGGAACTTTATGATAATTATTCTCAGTGTTTGGCGTAAATCCAAAACCATCTGCTCCTAAAACAACACCCGCATGAATGGTGCACTCTTTACCAATTTTAGTGTCGGCGTAAATTTTTACACCACCATAAATAATAGTATTATCACCAATGGTACAATTATCTCCAATTACGGTGTTCGGAAATATCTTCACATTATTTCCAACACTTACTTTATCACCTAAATAAACAAAAGCACCAATGTAGCACGACGAACCTAACTTTGCCGAATTAGAAATATAACTTGGTTGCTCTATGCCAACTTTATTATTCTTGATCTGATCATACATGGCAAGAAGTTTGGCAAAACTTTCGCGAGGATCATCTACACGAATTAATGTTAAAGAATTCTTTAAAGGTTTATGGGCAACAAAATTTTTGTACACGATCACAATACTCGCGGCAGTATCATAAATAAAATGTTCGTATTTGGGATTTCCTAAAAAAGATAAGGTCTTAGGTTTTCCTTCTTCAATTTTCGAAAGATTATTCACCGTTGCGCTCTCATCGCCTTCGATCTCGCCGTTTACAAGTGCCGCTATTTGTTGTGCCGAAAATTCCATTAGTTCATTGAATGTACTAAATTAATCAATACTTTTCTTTCTTCTTCCCAGGTTAATGCCTTTTTTGCTTTTTTTAAATTTTCCTTCCATACTTTATAGTCGGATGAATGCAGCGTCTGCCCTATTCGCTCGGCAATATGTGCGGGCTCATGATTTTCAATGAATCCACCTATATTAAATTGAGTAATGATCCCTTCAATTTCTGTTAAACGTGATGCTAAAATCGGAACTTCCGCTTGGATATAATCAAATATCTTATTTGGCAAACTGAACTTGTAATTTAAGTTCGTGTCCTTATCAATGGAAATTCCAAGATCGGCATTACAAGTATAATTCAGTAATTCTTCCTTTGGAATTTTTTTTATCAGCTTCACTTTATCTTCCAATTTATTTTCTTTTACTAATTGCTCTAATTTTTCCCACACATCTCCGCCACCAATAATAAATAATTGTGCATTGTCCACAAATTTCATAGCCTGCACCAGTTCTTCTGCTCCTCTTTGAATATTTATTCCCGCCCCTTGTAAGACGATCATTTTTACGCCGGGTTTAATTCCTAATTCAGCTTTATTTTTAATTGGTTGTCCATTTATGTCAGCAGGAATATTACGCACCACTTTAAAATCAGTTCCATATTTCGTTTTAAAATAATTGGCAATGCTTTGATTTACTGTTATGCAATATTTTAACTTCGGGACAATTCTTTTCTCCACTCTTTCCCAAATTCTTTTTTTGAAAGGTGTTTGTTGCAATTCGGGGACTTCGCAAAAGATCTCGTGACTATCGTAGATCAATTTAATGCCCTTTATTTTTGCTACGAAATAATTTGGCATCAACGTATCAAGATCGTTGGCATACAAGACGTCACTTTTTTTGAATAAGAGGTAAAAGAACAAACGGATATTAAAAAACGCGTAGAACAACACGCCTTTTTTAAAGAGAAGTTTCATGCGTTTGGTCTCGAAATTCCAATTCACAATAGGAAGAGATGAAGGTAATTCCCTTCCAACCAAGGTTACCTTAAAACCCATTGCTACCAACTCATGGCAGGTCCTTTTTACGCGACTATCACTGCTAAGATCATTGATAACGCTTACCGTAATACGCTTATTTTGAGTTGTAAACAAAGAGTTTGTTGATATTGGAGTAAAGATAGAAAATTAAAGTCGTACTATTATTTATAATTTTATGCGAATGCGTTTTGAAGAACATAAAAGCTTAAAAGCCTTTAATACCTTTGGTTTAGAAGCCTTCGCTAAATACTTCATTGAAATTAATAACGTAAAAGATCTCGAGTTAGTATTTAAAGATCCTGTTTATTCATCTAATAAAAAACTCATTTTAGGTGGAGGAAGTAATATTCTTTTCACGAAGGACTTTGATGGCTTGGTGATAAAGAACAACATCAAAGGAATTGAGATCATTGATGCAAACGAAAATATTGTAAAAGCAGGCGCCGGAGAGAATTGGCATGAATTTGTGATGTTTTGCATTGAAAAAGGTTTAGGAGGAATTGAAAATCTATCGCTGATACCCGGTTGTGTTGGCGCTAGTCCTATGCAAAATATTGGCGCGTATGGCGTAGAGATCAAAGATGTTTTTCATGAGCTAAGAGCTTTTGATATGACATCGGGGGAAATTAAAACATTTTCAAAAGAGGAATGTGAATTTGGTTATCGCGAAAGTGTTTTTAAACATAAATTCAAAGATCGTTACCTAATTGTTGATGTAAGTTTTAAATTATCGAAAGATCATAAATTAAGCACACATTATGGTGCCATAAACGACGAACTAAAAAAAATGGGTATAGAAAAACCTAGCATTAAAGATGTATCCAATGCGGTGATCGCTATTCGTCAAAGTAAATTACCCGATCCAAAAGAAATTGGAAATGCAGGAAGTTTTTTTAAGAACCCTGAAGTAAGTGCCGAAAAATACAAAAGTTTGAAGCAAGAGTTTGACGCTTTGGTTGCTTATCCTTTAGAAAATGGTAATTACAAACTCGCCGCAGGATGGCTCATCGAACAAAGCGGCTTAAAGGGATTTGAGATGAATGGAGCCGCTGTACACAACAAACAAGCCTTAGTTCTGGTGAATAAGAACAATACAACAGGACAAAACATCTTCCAACTATCCGATTATGTACTCAGCAAAGTATTTGATAAATTTGGTGTGAAGCTGGAGAGAGAAGTAAACATTATCTGATCCGGATCAAGCAAACATGAAATTTCTTGTGTTATATGAAGAATTAGCAAGTTATTTTTTAACCTGTCTCAACCATCTTGCCAAAACGTCTGATTGTAAGATCTTACTTTACATGAAAAAAGTAAATCCCGTTGCGCCTTTTGATTTTAGTGACCTTCACAAAAACATCACAGTTGTTGAACGCGAAAAAATTTCGGAACAAGAATTCACTCATTCTATTAAAGCTTTTGCCCCCGACTTCACTTATGTTTCCGGCTGGATGCATAAACCCTATTTGAAAGCCATAAAACAACTGCGCTTAAAAAATGTGGTGATGGGATTCGATAATCAATATACAGGTTCATTAAAACAAGTATTAGGTGCTTTATATTTTAAACTAACACTAAAGTCATACATCAAAGCAGCTTTTGTTCCCGGACAAAGTCAAAAATTATTTGCAAAAAAATTAGGATTTAGTGAAGAAGATATCTCGTTGAATGTGTATTGCTGCGATCACGAATTATATTCGGGCTATTACACAAAATCAAAACAGCAAAAACAAAAACAATTTCCAAAACGTTTGATCTTTGTTGGACGTTATATTCATCAAAAAGGAATTGAAACCCTGTGGGAAAGTTTTATCGAGATCCAAAACGAAACGCCGAGCGAATGGGAATTATGGTGTTTAGGCAAAGGTCCCATTGATGCCATTTCTCATCCCAAAATAAAACATTTAGGATTTATTCAACCAAAAGATCTTTTTGAAACCACACAACAAACAGGCGTTTTTGTATTGCCAAGTAATTTTGAACCTTGGGGCGTTGCTTTACACGAATTTGCTGCTGCCGGCTTTCCTATCATCACCACAACAAAGGTTGGAGCTGCCGAAGTGTTTGTAAATGAAGCTAAAAACGGTTTTTTAGTAGTACCAAATAATAAAACCTCTTTGAAAACAGCATTAAAAAAAATACTATCTTTAACAGATAAGGACTTGTTTGCCATGGGTGAAGAAAGCGTAAAATTAGGCGCTAAGATCACTCCCGAAATTTGGAAACAAAGTCTATTGAAACTCGTACATGCTGCAAGTAACTAATAAAATACTAATTACGGGTGGTGCCGGAAATATTGGAAGTGCACTCGTAAAGAAACTGATCCAAAAAAAAGACAACTTTGTGGTTGTGGTCGACAACCTTAGCACAGGTTCCATTCAAAAACTTCCTTCAACAGATACTGACAATTACAAATTTGTAAAAGCAAACGTCAATAATTTGAATGAGATCGCGCCGGTATTTTATTCTTTCAATTTTAATTATGTATTTCATTTGGCAGCGGTTGTTGGCGTTAATCGAACTCAAGAAAATCCAATTAAAGTTTTGAAAGATATTGACGGCATCAAAAATATTCTTGATCTTTCAAAGAACTCTTCGGTGAAACATGTTTACTTCTCTTCTTCTTCGGAAGTTTATGGAGAACCGGTTGAATTGCCTCAAAATGAATATCGCACACCCCTTAATTCGCGATTGCCTTACGCTGTTGTAAAAAATATTGGCGAATGTTTTTTTAGAAGTTACGAGCAGGAATTTGGTCTGCCTTATACTATTTTCCGTTTTTTTAATACGTATGGTCCCGGACAAAGCACCGACTTTGTTACAGCAAAATTTATTGCAGCAGCCATGAAGGGAGAAGATATTACATTATACGGCGATGGATCGCAAACGCGAACCTTTACCTATATTGACGATAATATTGAAACAATAAATACCATTTTTGAAAAAACATTGATAAAGAACGATGTGATCAATTTGGGAAATGATGAGCTTACAACCATAAAAGAATTAGCTGAACTCATCATCAAATTAACGGCCTCCAAGTCGAAGATCACACATTTACCTCCTTTGAAAGAAGGTGATATGACGCGCCGACAACCTGATAATAAAAAGATGAAAGACATACTGAATAAAAAACTCATCAGTATTGAAGAAGGCATTAAAAAAATGCTTGCCGATAAACAATTCTTGCAATCGATAAGCATTTAACATGTGTGGCATAAACGGAATTATATCAACACAACATTCGCAACAAGATAGAGAGAGTATTGTTCGTATAATGAATGATCGCTTAAAGCATCGCGGACCAAACAACGACGGTATTTTTTCGGATAAGAACATCACGCTTGGTCACCGCCGTTTATCTATTATTGATCTTAGTGAAAGCGCCAATCAACCATTTTTTTCGCATGATAAAAAACTGGTGATCGTTTTTAATGGTGAAATTTATAATTACCGCGAATTAAAGCTTGAATTACAACGCGCTGCGCAAGGCAGCGGACATTCAACTTACTTTTTTAAAACAAATAGTGATACAGAAGTCATTTTAGCGGCGTATTTACGTTGGGGGAATCAATGTTTGAATCACCTCACCGGAATGTTTGCCTTTGCAATTTACAATTTAGAAACAGGAACCATTTTTGCAGCCCGAGACCAAATGGGTGTAAAACCATTTTATTATCATAATGCAGAAAATTTATTTGTATTCTCGAGCGAAGTAAGACCTATACTCAATAGCGGGATCAAAACATTTAAATTAAACACTGAACTTGTTTCTGAATACATTCAATACCAAACCATACACGCACCAAATACCATTGTAAAAGGCATTAAGCAATTATTACCCGGACATTATTTAGAATACATCAATAATAAAGCCACTATTACTGAATACTGGAAGCCGGAACATTTTGTTCAACAACCAAATGAATTTAGTTATAAAGAGAACTGTACAAAAGTTTTTGAATTGCTGAGTGCATCGGTGCAACGTCGTTTAGTATCGGATGTTCCCTTTGGGGCATTTTTATCGGGCGGAATTGATTCAAGCATTGTTGTGGCCTTAATGAGTAAAGTTTCGAATGAAAAAGTAAATACATTCAATGTGTCTTTTGACGAAAGCGAATTCTCTGAATCGAGATATGCGCAACTCATCGCAAAAAAATATGACACAAAACATCACGAGATCAAATTAAAACCCAATGATTTCTTAAAAGAATTACCAAATGCTTTAAATGCGATGGATCATCCAAGCGGCGACGGTCCTAATACATTTATTGTTTCTAAAGCCACAAAAAACGCAGGCATCACCATGGCATTAAGCGGTATTGGCGGTGATGAATTATTTGCAGGTTACGAAAATTTTAAACGTTTAAAAGAATTACAAGAAAAATGGTGGCTGAAAGCGATGCCTAATATTGCTTTAAAAATGGGAGGCACTTTGGTAAAAAGCGGTAAACGTTCCATTGGTAACGAAAAAATTGCGGAGATCTTGAATTTGGAGGATCATGAATTAAAAAATATCTATCCGCTTAGCCGAAGTGTATTTACAACTAAAGAAATGAATGTTTTAGTAAAACAAAACAATGCAGCACAAACCGTTTCAGAAATTGCTGCTTCTATAAACGTTAACAACAAAAAGATCTTAAGTGCCATTTCTTGTATGGAAATTAAAACATATCTACAAAATGTATTATTGCGCGACACCGATCAAATGAGCATGGCTGTTGCTTTAGAAGTGCGCGAACCGTTTTTGGATCATCACCTTGTAGAATTTGTGTTAGGAATTAACGACGAACAAAAATATCCTGCTACACCAAAAAAATTATTAGTTGACAGTATTGGTGATCTTTTGCCAAAGGAAATAATTGATCGCCCAAAAATGGGCTTTACCCTACCCTGGCAGCAATGGCTTAAAACAGAATTAAAAAGTTTTTGCGGGGATAACCTCATTAAACTGGATGCAAAAGGAGTTTTAAAACCAAACGCAGCAAAAAATTTATGGGATCGGTTTTTAAATGATGATCCCTTAGTTACTTGGTCGAGGGTTTGGCATTTAGTAGTTTTAAATGATTGGATTGACAAGAATAATATCGCTATAAATTGAGTAAGAAAAAACTAACCATATTAATTGATTGGTATTTGCCGGGCACAAAAGCGGGCGGACCGGTTCGTTCGATCTATTCGTTAATTGCGTTATTAAAGAACGAATTTGATATTCATCTTATCACCACAAATCAAGATCTTGGTTCCGCCGAAGAATACAAATATGTAAAAGCAAATGAATGGATCACTATGGATGCCGTGCAATATTATTATTTTTCAAAGGAGAATTTAAGCAAGGAGAATTTAAAAAAATTACTATTAGAGATAAACAGTGATGTTATTTATCTCAACAGTTTTTGGAGTTATTGGTTCTCTATTTATATTGTGCAACTCAAAAATCAAGGTGAATTGAATTCAGAGATCGTATTGGCGCCAAGAGGTATGTTAGGAAAAGGAGCTTTGAATATCCGATCATTAAAAAAGAAGATCTATATCACCCTTTCAAAAGCAAAGAATTTTTACAAGAACATTCATTTCCACGCCACAAATGCTCAGGAAGAAAAAGATATTAAACAATTTTATCCGAAAGCCTCTATCGTAGTTTTGGGTAACGTGAATAACGCAATACCTTTAAAAACCGAAAAAGAAAAAAAGCCTGGATCTCTTTCACTTTTCTTTTTATCGCGCATCTCAAAAGTAAAAAATCTGCATTTTGCTTTGGATATTTTAAGCAAGGTTGAGAAATACATGGTAGAATACACTATTTACGGAAATATTGAAGAAGAAATGTATTGGAAAGAATGTCAAGAGCTGATCGCAAAGCTTCCTTCGCACATCAAAGTTCATTATAAAGGCGAACTTCCTTTTCATGAGGTTCAGAGAACAATTGCTCAACATCATTATTTATTTTTACCAACCACCAACGAGAATTTTGGTCACTCCATTGTAGAAAGTTTAATGAGCTCTTGTCCTGTGATCATTAGCGATCAAACCCCTTGGAATGATGTGGAAAAAAATAATGCCGGGTTTGCCCTAAGCCTTGATCATAAAGGCAAATTCATTAAAACCATTGAAGAATGCGCTGCTTTGAACACTACCGAGTATAAAAAACAAAGTGAGGCGGCTTTAAATTATATTAATAAAAAAATAAATCTACCTTTGATACAACAAAAGTACATTCAACTATTTAA
>JAHEYC010000049.1 GCA_023251775.1 Sphingobacteriaceae bacterium
CCATCATCATTGGTTTTATTTTGGTAACATTCATCCTCATGTTCTTTATGGGCGTCACCAACGCTTTATTCGTGGCTCTTTCTGTTCCACTTTCCATGTTCATTGCCTTTATGTTCATGCCAAGTATTGGATTTACTATGAACATGATCGTACTCTTTGCGTTTTTATTGGCTTTAGGAATTGTAGTAGATGATGCTATTGTGGTAATTGAAAATACGCATCGGCTTTTCGATAATGGAAAACGCGATATAAAAGTGGCGGCAAAAATGGCCGCGGGCGAAGTTTTTCTTCCGGTATTAAGTGGCACCATTACAACACTTGCACCTTTTATTCCACTTGCATTTTGGCCGGGTATGATCGGTAAATTCATGTTCTATTTACCTGTCACTTTAATTATAACTTTACTCGCTTCATTATTTGTGGCCTATATCATCAATCCTGTTTTCGCCGTTGATTTTATGAAAACGCACGATGAAGAAGCAAAAAATTATGGACGCATTAACCGTAAATCAGTAATGCGTTTAATTGTTTACGGTTTAATTGCTTTGGTTTGTTATGCCGGAGGAAATCTTGCAATAGGAAATTTAATGATCTTCTTTGCTTTGTTCATGATCATTCATCGCCTATTCTTATATAGAGTGATAGAAAAATTCCAAACACGAACATGGCCCGCGATCCAAAAAAAATATACCAACCTTTTAGTGTGGGGATTAAAACGTCCGTACAGATTATTATTCATGACCTTTGGTTTACTTGTATTCTCTATCGTCATGATGATCGTTAGAAAACCAAATGTTGTATTCTTTCCTCAAGGAGATCCAAATAATATTTTTGTGTACGTTAAATTACCCGAAGGAACCGATCCCTACAAAACAAATCAGGTAATGAAGATCGTTGAAGGAAAAGTGAACAAAATAGTTGGCGAAAATAATCCCATTGTTTCTTCTCTTATTACAAACGTTACCATTGGTGTTACCGATCCGCAAGATGAGGATCAAAGTTCATATGCGAATCGCGGAAAGATCGCTATTAATTTTGTGGAGTACGCCAATCGTAATGGACAAAGCACTATGGATTATTTGATCCAACTTCAAAAATTAGATTGGAATATTGCAGGCGCCGAGATCACAGCTAATAAAGAACAGGCTGGTCCGCCCGTTGGAAAACCCATCAACATCGAGATCAAAGGTGATAAGTTTGAAGAATTAGTTGAGAATGGAAAGAATTTAAAACGCTATTTGGAAGAAGCAGAAATACCGGGAGTAGCCGAATTAAAATCGGATTTTGTTGCCAATAAACCCGAGATCGTTTTTGATATTGATCGCGAACGCGCAAATCGCGAAGGAATTTCATCGGTGCAATTAGCCATGGAAATTCGTAAAGCAGTTTTTGGAATTGATAACCCAAGTAAATTCCGCGATGCCAATGATGAATATCCAATTCAATTACGTTATGCTTACGATCAACGTACAAGTATTGAGCAAATACGAAATATCAAAATAACTTTCCGCGATATGAATATGGGCGGACAGTTACGTTCGGTTCCTCTCTCTGCATTTTGCGATATACGTTACGAAAATACTTACGGTGGTATCAAGCGTAAGCAAAATAAACGTGTGATCACTTTATCATCGGACGTGTTGGAAGGATTTAATGCGAATAATGTTGTGGCGCAATTACAAAAAGAAGCAAAAGGTTATAAGGCAACAGGAGCTGTAGAAGTAAAATTCACAGGACAACAAGAAGAGCAAGCAGAAACAGGAGCGTTTTTAGGTAGTGCATTACGCACTTCGATCGGAATAATTTTATTGGTACTTGTTCTTCAATTCAATTCTATTGGTAAACCAATTTTAATTTTATCTGAGATCCTTTTGAGTGTGATCGGTGTTTTATTAGGCACCGCCATTTTTAAAATGGATATGAGTATCATCATGACCGGAATTGGAATTGTTGCTTTGGCGGGAATAGTCGTCCGGAATGGAATATTACTGGTAGAATTCGCCGAAGAAGCGCGGCACAAAGGCGTGAATCTTTGGGAAGCAACCGTTGATGCAGGAAGAACCCGTATGACACCGGTAATTTTAACTGCAACGGCTGCTATTTTAGGATTAATTCCTTTAGCTGTTGGATTAAATATTGATTTTGAGGAATTATTAGCACACGGAAAACCTCATATTCATTTTGGTGGAGATAATGTTGTGTTTTGGGGTCCTTTAAGCTGGACCATGATATTTGGTTTAGGATTTGCAACTTTACTTACCTTGTTATTGGTTCCGGCCATGTATTTAATAAGCGAACGTTTAAAACGAAAGTCAGAAGTGATATTAGCTCACTTTGACATTCCGAAAGTTACCATGTACATTCCTTTCTTTGTGATCGTTTGTAAAGTAATTTTAAGATTGCAAGGTAAAAAGTTGGATTACGGGAACCTCGATCGATAGGGTATTTCATTAAAGCACAAGGCCGGCAATTAAGATTATCATTGCCGGTTTTTTTTGTTTCAAATGGAATAAACAAAATCTAAAAAAAGACCTATCTTTATTTGGATTTGAGAACCTTGTCATTAAAAATACTTATTGCTTTTACCCTTGTCTTTTCATTAGGCGATCTTAATGCTTCCAAACTTGATAGTTTAAAAAAAATTCTTTCTTCAGAAACTCAGCCGGAAAAAAGAGCTTTTATTTGCGGCAAGATCATCGCTAATTTTGAATCAAATTATGATTCTGCTCTTTTCTATTTCGATCAATACGCTTCTTCTTTCAGATCACAAAAAAATAAGTTTGGCGAAGGCTATATGAATTATTGGGCAGGTTTTGTTGCGCTTGAAACTGCCAAGTATGATGAAAGTAAAGATCATCTCAATAAAAGCATTATTATGTTTATTGAATTACAAAATGATACAATGCTCGCCAAATCGTATATGCGTTTGGGTTTTGTTCAATATACGCTTGGAGATTATGAGACCTCAACAAAAACCTATTTTAATGCGCTTAGTATTGCCGAACGAATAAACCATCCTATAATTACGTCATGGGCTTGCAATTTAATTGGATTGAACTACAGAGCAAAACCATATCCAGATCTTAAAAAATCTCTTGAATATTTTAATAAAGCGCTTGAAATAGACCAACGCATAAAAAATCCCGGTAATATGGGAATGGTCCTATTGAGAATGGGTTCTGTTTATAGTCTTATGGAAGATTACGACAAAGCAGAATATTATTTGAATTGGTCGATGCGACTAGCTGATAGTATAGATCGCAGAGTTAATAAAAAATGGACGCTGGAAGCATTCGCCGGTTTATATAAACGAAAAAAAGAATACATCAAGGCCGCTGCAGTGCTCCAAAGATCTTTAGCCATGTCGAGAGAAGATGGTGAAGTTCCCGGCATTATTATTTCTTACAGAAGTTTGGCAGACATCTACCAATCATTAAAAGAATATTCTGTCGCCGAAAAATATATCGACAGCTCCATTGCTCTAAGTTTAAAAACTAACGTGTATCAAACACTTAATTGGCTTTATACCACTAAGTCCTCCATTTATGAATCCAAAGGAGAAATGGCCAAAGCTCTTGAATATTATAAGCTAGGTATGCAAATAAAAGATTCTTTATTCTCGGTTCAAAATGGTAATAATATCAATCAACTCGAAACAAAATACCAAACACAGAAAAAAGAAAAAGAAATAACCTTGCTCAACAAAGAAAAAGAGACCGATCAAAAATTAAAAAGTATTTACATGATCGCACTTTGTGTGGCGGCTCTTTTTATCTGCATCATCATCTACTCTCTTTTCAAGATCAACCGTTCTAAAAAATTAATTGCTCTCCAAAAATTGGAAACAGAGAAGCAAAAGGATCTTGTGATGGAAAAACAAAAAGATATTACCGACTCTATTAATTATGCCTTACGAATTCAGGAAGCTATTTTGCCTTCGCGAGAAATTAGTCGCGATATATTTGAAGATTCATTCGTTCTATTTAAACAAAAAGATATTGTGAGCGGTGATTTTTATTGGTATCAAGTAAAAAATGGTAGAAGTATTGTTACGGCTGTAGATTGCACGGGACATGGGGTTCCGGGCGCTTTGATGAGTATGTTAGGAATGACATTTTTGAATGAGATCGTTAATCATATGGGCATCACAACGCCGGCTGCCATTTTAAGTGAACTGCGCGACAGAGTAAAAGACACCTTAAAACAAACAGGATCGGAAGGAGAAAGTAAAGATGGAATGGATATGGCCTTGATAAGTGTGGATCCAAAAACTTTAAAATTAGAATTTTGTGGCGCTAATAATCCATTGTGGATCTATCGAATAGAAAATGGCAATACAGATCTTATAGAACTAGAACCCGATAAACGACCTGTTGGTTATTTCAGAGGTTTAGGAATTCCTTTCACCAATAAAGAGTTCCAATTAAAAAAGGGTGACCGCATTTATTTATTTACCGACGGATTTGCCGACCAGTTTGGCGGACCAAAAGGAAAAAAATTCAAGTACAAACAATTGCAGGGACTTCTTGCCGTTATTGCCGACGAATCAATGTCCGAACAATATAATATACTTTCTAAAACATTTGATACTTGGAAAGGAAATTTAGAGCAGGTTGATGATGTTTGTGTTATCGGTTTAAAAGTTTAATTTAAGATCTGCGCAAATCATAAGCAATCCGCGTCATCCGCGTGCCATTTTTTAAAACTCCTCCTTCTCCAACCGCGCCACAACAGCACTTGCCACAGCATTTCCAACAACGTTAGTTGCACTTCGTCCCATATCTAATAACTGATCAATTCCTAATAGCAAAAGCAAACCTTCTTGCGGAATGTTGAACATGCTTAATGTCCCGGCAATCACAACCAAAGAAGCTCTTGGTATTCCTGCCATTCCTTTACTTGTAACTAATAGTATCAACATCATTTTTATTTGATCGCCGGCCGAAAGATCCATACCATAACTTTGCGCAATAAACATGGTGGCAAAGGTCATGTACATAATTGATCCGTCGAGATTGAAAGAATAACCCAATGGTAAAACAAAACTCACAATGCGATTACTGATACCATGTTTTTCGAGAGCCTCAATAGTTTTTGGCATTGCGCTTTCGCTGCTGGCAGTGCTGAATGCTAAAAGAATAGGCTCTTTTACATCTTTCATTAAAGCAAAGAATCTTATTTTAAATACTTTGCAAATGAGAAATAGAACAACGAACACAAAGAAAAATAATCCGCCAAAGAAGCAGGCGATCAAATAAATATATCCTCCAAGTAAACCCACGCCTTGCTGTATGACGACAGCTGTAATTGCTCCAAAAACTCCCACAGGCGCAAACGACATCACATAATTAGTTACTTTGAACATCACGTGTCCTAAACTTTCGCAAGCCTCCACAATAGCTTTACCTTGTTCTTTAATAGATGCCGCAGCAACGCCAAAAAATAAAGCAAAAACTACAATAGGCAATATCTCATTATTTGCCATCGCACCAATTACACTATCAGGGATCACATGTGAAATAAAATTTTTGGCTGTTTGTTGATTTGGTTTTACTCCCGTTGATGCCGTTTGATCAATGGAACTAATGTCCATTTTTTTACCCGGCTCAAAAATATTTACGATCACTAAACCTAATGCTAAAGCAATTAATGTTGCAGAAGTAAAATACACTAAAGTTTTTATGCCTATTCGTCCAACACTTTTAAAATCGCCAAGCTTTGCCACACCAATAACCAGAACAGCAAAGACCAAAGGGGCAATGATCATTTTGATCATGCGTAAAAATATATCACTAAGGATAGAATAATTCCCTGCAATATTCTTCTTTGCTTGAATAAATTGTGCTTCTTCAAACTTCACTAAAGCTTTCTCCGCCTCTGCCCTTACCTTTGGGTTCTCGATCTTGCTTAACTGACCACGATCTAAGGTGAATTTATTACTTGTCACCGAATAATTTACAATAGATCCAATAATAATACCCAGCGCCATGGCCAGGATAATTAAGATGATGAGTTTGTTTTTTTTGAAATTCATTTTATAATGCCTCCTGTAATACCTCCATTTTCATCCCACGCGAACCTTTTATAAGAACGGTTGAATTTTTTATTGGCTGCGTTCTTAAATGCTCTAAACACTCTTGTGTTGTTTTAAATGTTTTGAACGTATTGCTTTCTAAAGATGCGAATTCATTTCCAACTAATATCACATTACTTAGTTTTTTAGCATTTAATAGATCCACAATGGCTTTATGTTCGGCTTTACTGTATTCTCCCAATTCAAACATATCGCCCAACAATAACCATTTTTGTTCGGCTTTGTACTCTGCAAAATTTTCGATGGCCGCTTTCATACTATTTGGATTGGCATTATACGCATCCAACAAAATAGAATTGCTTTGTGTTTTTACCAATTGAGAACGATTCATCGCCGGCACATATTCACTCAAAGCTTCATTGATCATCTCATTCTCTACATGAAAATAATGTCCCACACAAACAGCCGCCAAACAATTAATGAAATTATATTTTCCCGTGATCTGCGTCTTTACTAGCGGTAATTTATTCCAATCCTTATCGCCATAGCGTGTGGTCCATTTGAACGATACCATGTCTCCATCCGAAATATATTTTCCAATAGTATCGTAAAGTTTTGTTGTTCCGTACGCGATCTTATCATTATCCTTTGCCAGATCGTGCAATACCTCATCATCACCATTCGTAAAAATAGTTCCGTGCTTTTTTTGAATGTATCTATACAATTCGCTCTTCCCTTTTTTTACGCCCTCAATGCCTCCAAAACCTTCCAAATGCGCTTTGCCTATATTGGTGATCATTCCAAAATCGGGATCGGCTATGGCACACAATTCATCAATTTCTCCCTGGTGATTTGCGCCCATTTCAATAATTGCGAATTCATGATCGCTTCGAAGTTTCAATAAGGTTAAAGGAACGCCGATATGATTATTTAAATTTCCTTCGGTAGCAAGTACTTTATATTTTTTAGAAAGCACCGCATTGATCAATTCTTTATGCGTTGTTTTTGCATTACTTCCTGTTATCGCTAAAAACGGAATTGTAAATTGCTCGCGATGATGATGCGCTAATTCTTGCAATGCCTTTAATCCATCGTCAACCAAAAAAATGTTTGTACTATTGGCAAACTTCTCTTCGTCAACCACAGCGTATTTACAACCTCCCTCAATAGCCTTTGCGGCTAATTCATTTGCATTAAAATTTGGACCTTTTAAACTAAAGAAGATCGATCCGGGAATTATCTTGCGCGTATCGGTTGCAACATCATAACCTGCTTTTTTATACAGATCATACAATGCCACCACAGATACTTTTTGAATCATATTACAAAATAAAAAAACCCCGAGGCTTACGCTCGGGGTTATAGAATGTTTTTATCAACAAACTTACTTGCCTAATCCAACAGGACTACCCACACGTGTCATAGCACAACGGAAGCCTAACCATGCGTTAGCCTGACGTTGATCTAAGTAACGACGTGTACCCGGATTTAAGAAGTATGCGCGGTCTCTCCAGCTACCACCTTTAATTACGCGCGATTTATCGTTGATCAAAGATGTTTTTGCATACTCATACATCATCTTCTCCGATTTGTCTGAATACGAATCTTCACCTTCTTCAAAATAGATACTTGAATTCACATCACCATCTAAATAGTTAATGTAATCGGCAGTTTTGTAATTTCTACGTTCATCTAAGTTATCTGTTGCAACTGCATTAGAAACCTGACGCCATTGCACACGGCCCGGGATATCTGATTTACCTTCAGGCGTTGCATTGTTGTTATTATAAATATCTTTTGACATTACTGTAAGTACGCTATCAGTAACCTCAGTTGTTTCACCACTCACACCGTGATTTGTTGGAGGGTTAACTTTGTGATTGAATTTTTGGTAAACCGGACCATCAACGTTAGTTAAGATCTCGCCACCTAAACCACCAATTAAAGTTGTACTATCACGCATTTGTGTAGTAAAGATATTACCACGGAAAGGACGGAACTCATCCGCATCTTGTCCGGTGTTAGGACGATAAACGTCCATTACCCACTCAGTAACGTTACCAGCCATATTATACAAACCGTAATCGTTTGGCCAATATGAATAAACAGGAGCTGTTACATCGGCGTTATCATTTAAGAAACCTGCAGTACCCATATAATCACCGGCACCACGTACAAAGTTTGCTTGGATCTGACCAATGAATTTGTCTTCGGCATTACGAACACCGTGACCATTCCAAGGGTAGATACGACGATCGGTGATACGCTCACCAATTGTATTTCCAATTAATCCGTAAGCAGCATATTCCCACTCAGCTTCTGTTGGGAGACGATACTTTGGTAAAAAGATACCATCTTCCATGCGCACATCACGCTCAGGATTTTGCTCATCAAATGAAGGTAATTTTTGTTTTAACTGACCTTGCCATTTACCTGATAAATACGCTTCGGTAGAAAAATAATCTTGATCGGAAGGACTTGGAGTATGCTCTAATAAACCTTCGCGAACTAAAATGAATTCGTTCACGCGGTCGGTACGCCAAGCACAAAAATCATTAGCTTGTAACCAGTTCACACCTACAACCGGATAATCACGGTAAGCAGGGTGACGTAAATAATACTCTACATAAGGCTCGTTGTAAGCTAATTTTTCGCGCCATACTAAAGTATCAGGAAGGGCTTTATAATAGATATCGGGGAAAGTAGGACCAAATACACGTCCTGTCCAATATAAGTACTCTAAATAAGAGAAGTTGCTTACTTCGGTCTCATCCATATAGAAAGAAGACACAGTAACCTTTCTAGGAATATTGTTCCATTCGTAAGTAACATCATGTTCGGTGCGACCCATTGTAAAGGCTCCACCTTCTATTAAAACAAGTCCCGGACCGGTTTCTTGCTCTTCATAAGGTACCTTTTCAAAACCACCGTTTGTAGGGTCATTATAGGCCCAACCGGTTGCCGGCGAACGCTCCTGAGTACAGGAAACCACAGCAACAGCCATAATGACTGTCAATGCTTTACGGTTTTTTATCCAATTTATATTCATAATAGTTACTGTATTTAAACGGCTATAACGTTATATAGTTTAAAAGGTTACAAAAATAATTAGAAAGATGGGCAAGAAATGGTCCTGTATTTCTTTCTTTTTGGCTTACATTCGAACTGGATCTGTAAGGAAATTTCGTGCGATCCTGCCGTGTTACCACTTAATTTTGAGACAGTTACATCATAACTATACCCAAATTTGAAGTTAGCGTTCTGTAAACCTATAAGCGCGATAACGGCATCCATATTACGGTACCATAAACCTGCTACAAAAGCCCCTTTAACATAATATAGTCCAAGGTTCAATTGTTGGAATTTTTGTTGAGCTTGGAAGAGGATATTTGGCGATAAGTAGCTTTCGTTACCTTTTTCAAGCGGAATGATCAAACCGGCATGTCCGGTGAATTTTGCAGGTAATTTAGATACCCCTAAAAGACCCTCATCAGGTTGAGTGATGTGGGCTGCAGAGAATCCAAAGAAATAATTTTTGCTATATCCTAAAGCACCAACAGAGAAGTCGGCGTTTTTCTTAGAGGAAGAAGGAACAATTTCGGAAGTATTCCAAACGAAACCGCGACGGGCATCGATCATATCTCCAAAATTCAAACGGCCTTTATCGAGTGTTTTTTGGAAATAAGTAGCTTGGATACCGAATTTTAAAGAGAACTCACGGTTAATGGCCGCGTGGTATGAATAGATCAAACTTGCTTGGGTATTTCTTAAGGTTCCACGAGCTTGGTCATCACTTAAAACAAGTAATCCCAATCCACCAGACATAAAGTCGAAATGTTGGTCGTAAGAGGCCGAATAGGTCACATATTGTCCCGATAAATTCGGCCACTGATTACGGTAGTTCATACAAACCCTGGCACACCTGGCAGTACCCGCAAAGGCCGGATTAAGGTACAAAGGATTCGCATAAAACTGCGTGAACTGAGGATCCTGTGCCTTCAAGTCGCTTGAAATTACTGAGAATACAAGCAATATAAATAAAATACGTTTCGTCATGATTTATGTGCCAAACCTACATTACAAATATAATAATGTATTTTTAAAAACAAAAACATTTTCTTAACAATATTTTTAGTATTAAAGCGTTCTAGATTTGTTAATATTGCCGTTCCCACTATGAGGTTTTCGCTTTTTATTTGCTTGTTTTTACCCAATTTACTCCTTTTCTCGCAAAACGCAGAAATTGAGTCGGGTTTTTCGATAGAAACGAAAAAAAAGCCTATCTCCAATATTGTTAAATTAAACGCAACCAGCTTCGAAAAAGTGGTTGTTAAAGGCGCTTTATACGATCACAAAAAAAACAATCTCCCCTACTTCATTCAAAATAAAACGGGTTCCATCAACACAAAAGCTGTAGGTAAATTAAACATCATTTCCGCAGTTACACTTGATGTTGAAACAGCGAACATCATTAAAGCAAATTTTGGAAAATATCTCAGCAACGATTTCCAGATCTTTAATCATCATGGTATTTCGGTGAACGAAACCATAAGTACATGTAAGATCATTCCTTTCAAACTAAATGAACTTGGTGAAGTGATCGAATTAGTGAATTATTCCATTTCATGGGATGTAACTACAAGTGCAAATAAAACAAGTAATGCGAATGTGTTTAAAAATGCTTCTGTACTTGCAAGTGGCAAATGGTACAAACTTGCAATAACTGCTGATGGCGTTTATAAATTAGATTATACTTTCTTAAATAGTATTGGAATTAATATGGGATCACTTGATCCCAAAAATATTCGCATCTATGGAAATGGCGGAAGAATTCTTGCCGAACAAAATGAGGATTTTAGATATGATGATCTGGAAGAAAATGCTATTGTGGTTGTTGGCGAAGGTGATAATGTTTTCAATGGAACCGATCAGGTGATTTTTTATGGGAGAGGTATGACGCGATGGGACAAGCGCCCCGATTACAAATGTCTTTTGTTTGCCCCTTACAATAATTTTTACAGCGATACTACTTTTTATTATTTGAATGTAGATATTGGCGCCGGTAAACGCGTGGCCACGCAAAATTCGGTTGCAACTCCAACCAACGTTACAACGTCTACTTACGATTATTACAATTGCCATGAGGTGGATCTGGTGAATTTTGTGAAAAGCGGACGAAACATGTATGGTGAATATCTTGATGTGAATACCAGTTACAGTTTTCCTTTTAATGATTTTAATTTTGTAACGGGCGATACCATAAGAGCCGAATCAACCATTGCAGGAAGAGGAACGATCTCAAATCAATACAATATTTCGGTGAACGGTTTAAGTTATAACCACTCCATTGCAGGATTTGACATCTCTAATTACTTGGCCGACTTTGTGATCATTGATACAAAATGTGGAAAAGCGCTTAATAATAATCCAAATAGTATTACGGCAGTTGTAAGTCGCTTAACACCAAATACGGTTGGCTGGATAGACAAAATTGCCGTTAATGCTCGCCGTGAATTAGTGTTCAATGGTGCTGCATTTCAATTTCGCGACAGTAGAATAACTGCTTTGGGAAATGTGTGTAATTATAATGTGAATTCGAATGGCAATAGTGGTACAACTATTTGGAACATCACCGATATCATTAATCCATATCAACAAAATTGCACAAGCAGTGGCAACATTCTTAGCTTTAATGCAAGTGCCGATTCGTTGAACGAATATGTTGTGTTTAGTGCTGCTAATCTTCCAAAACCGATTTATTACGGCGCTGTTCCAAATCAAAATCTTCATGCGATCCAGCAAGCAGATTATGTGATCGTTTCTCCTTCGCAATTTTTACCTTACGCCAATCGTTTAGCTGCTTTGCATCAACAAGAAGAAGGATTAACTTACACTATTGTAACGCCTGAACAGATCTATAACGAATTTTCGAGTGGAAAAATAGATGCAAGCGCTGTGAGAGATTTTACGCGCATGCTTTATACGCGCGGAACTTTGATCGGGAAACCAACAAAATATTTATTGTTGTTCGGACGTGGTTCGTACTTCAATAGAAATGGCCGTCCGGGAAATACCAATATAATTCCTACTTACGAAACGGAGAATTCTGTTTCGTTCATTTACAGTGTTGCCTCTGATGATTTTTATGGTTTAATGGATCCACAAGAAGGATTTAATGCCGAGAATGACCCGGCCGACGCTATGGATGTTGGTGTAGGAAGGATCACTGCTTCTACTCCAAGTCAAGCCGATGCTGTGGTGAAAAAGATCGAGAATTACTATAGAAAAACAGGTATTCCTATCACTCCGGATAATTGTTCGATCACGCAAAACAATCAGATCTTTGGCGATTGGCGAAATCATGTGATGTTTTGTGCCGATGATGGCGATGGTGCATTACACATGGGCCAAGCCGATAATTTAGCAGGGAAAGTAAAAGCTGCATCGCCTGGATTGAATATTGATAAAGTTTATATTGATGCCTATAAAGGTTTATCAACTCCGGGAGGAAGAAGATATCCGGATATGCAAGCTGCTTTTAATAATCGTATCGAAAAAGGATGTTTGATCATGAATTATACAGGGCACGGTGGCGAGGTAGGATTATCTGCTGAACGTGTGGTTGATATTCCAACCATTGATGCATGGAGTAATTTTAATACGTTGCCTTTATTCATCACAGCAACTTGTGAATTCAGTCGTTACGATGATCCCGATCGTGTTGCAGCGGGCGAATTATGTTTGCTAAATCCTAAAGGCGGATCAATTGCCATGCTTACAACCTGTCGTTTGGCATTTTCTAATTTCAACGAGACGCTTAATAATAAATTGTTTGATTTTATTTTCAAGAAGATCTACGAGAATGGCAAGAATCGAATGCCAACTCTTGGTGATATTGTTCGCCAAACAAAAGCAGATCTAAAACAAAATTTCTTTTATTCTAATTTCCATTTACTGGGCGATCCTGCCGTTACACTTGCCTATCCAAAACAAAAAGTTTATACCACGCACATTAATGGCAATGCGATCAACATCAGTGTTGCAGATACTATTAAAGGACTTTCAAAAGTTACCGTAAAAGGTTATGTGGGAGATACATTAGCAAATAAATTCACAGCTTTTAATGGCTTGGTTTATCCGGTGATATACGATAAGAGTGAACTTATCACATGTCAGTTAAATGATCCGGCATCCTCAACAACACCGGGAACATTAACACCTTTCCAATTTCAGTCACAACAAAATGTTATTTACAAAGGAAAAGTAGAAGTAAAAAATGGCGATTTCACTTTCTCTTTCATTGTTCCAAAAGATGTTTCATTTAATTACGGAAAAGCAAAATTCAGTTATTATGCCACCGATGGTTTTACCGATGCCAATGGTAATTTTGATAGTGTACGCGTTGGAGGTTTAAGTCCAAGCGCCATCGTTGATATTGAAGGTCCGCAAGTAAAATTATATTTGAACAGCAAAACATTTGTAAGTGGCGGTGTTACCGATCAAGATCCAATTTTAATGGCCGAAGTTTCCGACTCCACCGGAATTAATACTGTTGGTACAGGATTTGGTCATGATATTACCGCGGTATTGGACGAGAACACAAACAAACCATATGTACTTAATGAGTTTTACGAATCGAATTTAAATAGTTACCAAACCGGAAAAGTAAAATACCAGTTAAAAGAAATTCCCGAAGGAAATCATAACCTCTCATTTAAAATATGGGATGTACAAAATAACTCATCCAGCGTGAGCACCGATTTTGTGGTGGCAAAAGATGAGGATCTTGCTTTGAAAATGGTATTGAATTATCCAAATCCATTTACCACCAATACAAAATTCTTTTTTGAACATAACCGAAACTGTGAGGATATTAAAGTGATCATTCAGATATTCACCATCAGCGGAAAATTGGCAAAAAGTATTAATCGCACAATAAATTGCGAAGGTTTCCGTAATGAAGGTATAACATGGGACGGAAGGGATGATTATGGCGACAAGTTAGGCAGAGGGGTGTATTTATATAAAGTTGCCATAACAGATAAAGACAATAAAAAAGCGGAAAAAATCGAGAAATTAGTAATTCTTAATTAGTATATTTGGCCTCCTAATTCAAATGGAAAAAGTTAGTATTAGAAAAATAGTTGTTTTAATTTTTGTTGTATTGGTTTCGTTACGAAACAATGCGCAAATAAGTTCACAGGCTTTAGGTGGAAGCACCATTAATCCCATCACCACGGCCGTTCCTTTTTTATTGATCAGCCCCGACAGTAAACAAGGCGGCATGGGCGATGCCGGAGTTGCCACAGATCCTGATGCTAATTCTACACACTGGAATCAAAGTAAATTAGCGTTTGCCGATAAAAAATTTGGTGTGGCTTTAACTGCAACACCATGGTTACGCAATTTAGTTCCCGATATTTATTTGTATTACCTCACCGGTTATTCAAAGATCAATAAAAAACAAGCCGTAAGTGCTTCATTGCGTTATTTCACTTTAGGGAATATTCAGTTAACCGATGCACAAGGAAATAGTACGGGCGATTTTAAACCAAATGAATTTGCCATTGATGTTGGCTTTGCGCAAAAACTAGCCAAGAATTTTTCTACAGGTGTTGCCTTTCGTTTTGTGAATTCAAGTATCAGTCGCGTTTATTTTAACGGACAGCAAGGTAATGCAGCAAGCACAGTGGCAGTTGATCTTACCATGTATTATAAAAGCGATGTTTTTAAATTAGGTGAGAAAAAAGCCTATGCCACAAGTGGTTTAGCTTTTACAAATCTTGGAACAAAAATAAAATACAGTACCGAAAAGAATTTTATTCCTATGAACATGCGCTTAGGCGGAGGTTTAAAAGTGAATATGGATGACTATAATACGTTTGGTGTGTATATGGATTTCAATAAATTATTGGTACCTACTCCACCCATTTACGAATACACTAAAGACAGTTTAGGAAATTCTACCACGCAAATTGCGATTGACCCAACTACAGGTGCTAAAAAAATTGCTAAAGGAAAAAATCCTAGTGTACCGGTTGCACAAGGCATCATTCAATCGTTTGGCGATGCACCGGGTGGATTTAAAGAAGAAATGAAAGAAATAAATATCAGCGGAGGTATTGAATACGAATACAATAAAACATTTGCCGTAAGAGCTGGTTATTTTCACGAACCAAAAACAAAAGGTGCACGTCAATTTTTTACAGTGGGAATTGGTTTAAAATATAGTATTGGTAGTTTAGATATCTCTTATTTGATCCCTCGCACTTTAAATAATCCATTACAGAACACATTCCGTTTCTCGTTAGGGTTTTATTTTGACGCGGACACTAAGAAGAAAGAAGAACCGGTTACTCCGTAAGTTCCCTAAATTTTTCCGTTATCAAAAACGTGGCACGCGAATCGGCCAAGCAATAATCTATAAGATCATCTTTCATTTTTTGTTTTTCGAAGATGTTATCGTGCAAACGATAAGTTACAAATGCATTCATGGCTTCTAAACCTGAAGTAATAAGTTCATCTTTAAACGGATCCTCATTTAAAATGGCTAAGGACACAGCTTTTAAAGAATAATTTCCTTTGAATTGATAATGAAAAAACAATTGCTCGTGAATGATATCGGAAATGTCGATCATTTTTGAACTAACGGTTTTTAAATCATCGCTTAGATCCGAATACAACCCGGCAAGTTCATTTATAACCATATTCTCTAAACTCTTATCATATACCAACAAAGTTTCAAATGGTTTTGCTTGCTCGATAAGCGATTCTGCAAAAATTCTTCTGTCGTCAGGTTTATGATCAAAAAAGAAAGCGTGCTCTCCATGTTCTGAGACTAAAGTATACAAGAAAGGAATTTTTTGAAATGGCTTTGTGCCAATAATTTCGGGAACAGGCTGGCCCCATATTTCCATATCCATGGCAGCCATCGGTTTTTTTATTCGGGAAAGTATTTTTTTTATTCCCGGTTTATCAAAATACGCTTGCTTATTTTTAGTTGACTCAATTTGGATCTTTAAACTTTTTGAAAGATCGTTCGTTATCGGAATTTCACTGATATTCTTTATTCCACTGTTATACCAATTAAAAACAAGATCCTTATTTACCTTTCCTAACGTAAAAATACTTTCTTCTGAAGAAACCCCTTTCCAACACGTTCCAAAAAAATCGCATTCGTATGGCGAGAAACAATGTTTTCCAATATCAACATTTGGAATTATATTTCTTTCGATTACCTCGTTCGCTTCATTCAATCGTGTTTGGATATATCCGTAATTTCGCAAAGCATCTTTGATGATACTTCTCCGCTTAAATAAATTTTTAACGTCGAGTTTTCCATCAAATATATAAGCATCATTAATGGTCACAATAAAAAAATCTTTAAGCTCAGGCAATGTATTCTTCACCACATAATATTGCAGACAAGCATCTTTAATATAGATCTCGGATATTTTTACCGAACTTTTTACCTCGTAAGCAAAATAACCTTCGTCGGTGAGAACCAAAATATCTACCATCACCATCACACCATTAAAAACCAAAGTTGCTTCGTAAATAACCGGTGTGCGTTTTTCAATAAGTTCTTTAGTGTATTCTATGGCCCTTCCTTTATTCTGATCTGTTTCAACCACATTTATTCCGCCCGGAAATAGTTGCTGTGCAAGCGCACCAATATCATGTCCGCGTTTGAACGTGAGTTGCTTATCAACACTTGGTTTATCTCGTAAATAATAATGATTCTTGTAAAAAAAGAAAGCCTTACTGCACTGTTCAAATTTCAGGAAGGCTGTTTTGCTGATGTAATTCCCTGCCACTCTTAACTCTTAAGTTGTTGGATGGTTGCAACAGGATCTTTAGAAGCGAACACAGTATTGCCTGCCACCAAAACATTAGCGCCCGCATCAATTAATTTTTTGTAATTGTTAAGGTCAACGCCCCCATCAATTTCAATAAGCGCGTTTGAATTGTATTTCTTTTTAAGTTCTGCCAATTGCTTTATTTTAGTATAAGTATTCTCAATAAATTTTTGTCCGCCAAAACCCGGATTCACACTCATCACGCAAATAAGATCAATATCTTTAATAACATCTTCTAATAAATGCGCCGAAGTGTGCGGATTAATTGCAACACCTGCTTTCATTCCCAAATTTTTAATATTTTGAATACTGCGATGTAAATGTGTGCATGCTTCATAATGTACAGTTAAAACTTCCGCACCTGCATCTTTAAAAGCTTGCGCATATCTATCCGGATCAACGATCATCAAATGCACATCCAAAGGTTTTTTGGCGTGACGTTGAATGGCTTTTAAAACAGGAAATCCAAACGAGATATTCGGAACAAAAACACCATCCATAATATCTATATGAAACCAATCGGCTTTAGAATTATTGATCATTTCGCAATCGCGCTGAAGGTTTGCAAAATCGGCCGATAAAATGGAGGGGGCTATTAAATGTGACATATATTATGCAAAGTTACGATATTCTTGTAAAGTAATGGAAATGTGTAAGTTCTCGGGACAAAAGTTTAAAATTATTTAATTGTTAAACTGCTGATTACCAGAGTGTAATTTGGCTTTTGAACAAAAAATCGTATATTCGTATACATTTAAATTAAACCTTTAATAAGTAATACCGTCAAACCTCGTATAAAGCAAAAAAACAACATGAAAACAAACAAACTTATTTTAGCCCTTGCAGCAGTACTAATGGTAAGCTCAGTGGCATTTACATCTTGTAAAAAGAAAAAAGCATTTAAAGAAGAAAATGGTCAATCTTCGGAAGATAGCAGGAACGTGCAAACAGAAAATGATGCAGCCGTTAATGAGATCAATACCGAGGTTGGTAACGTAGCTAATTTACATGGTAGAGGTGAAGCATCAAATGGCATCAACGCCATTCATTATGCCTTAGGTATTACAGCAACCGGTTATTCGGTTAGTTTAGCCGATACAGCTATGGGAAGCATTACTATTACTTATAATGGTACTGTTGTAAATAATCGTAAACGCGAAGGTCAGATCAAATTAACGATCCTTGATTTTGCTCCTCCAATTAAAAAACGTTGGAAAGATGTAGGTTGTGTTTTACAAGTTGAATATATCAACTATAAAGTTACACGTGCATCGGATGGTAAATTCGTTAAGCTAAACGGAAAACAAAATCTTACTAATATCACAGGTGGTACATGGTGGGAATTGTTGATCATCAAAACACAAACAAGTTTAGCAAGTTCGGTTACAAGTGTTGGCGGATTAAATGTAACATTTGATGACGGCAAAACTGCAGTATATAATATCAATCGTAAATTCACTTATACATTACCTGGTAACGTGTTAACTTGCACAGGCGAAGGTATTGGATCGGCTGAATCATTAAGCAGTTTAGAGAACTATGGTACAACTCGCGATGGTGATGCATTCACTAGTCAAGTAACAACGCCAATAGTTTGGAACTGGACCTGCGGATGGTGGGCTCCAACACAAGGTGCGGTTGACGTAAGAGTTGATAGCAAAGAGTTTGACCTAAAAGTAACATTTGCAGTTGACCAAGGCGGAACACCGGTTTCGGTTGCAGCAAACAGTTGCGCTTACGGTTGGAAAGTTGAGTGGACACACAAGAAACAAACCAAGAAAAAAGTATTTGGTTATCTATAATAGATAAATAAAATTTTAAAAGAACCCTTTCGATCTTCGAAGGGGTTTTTTTATATTCATTTTTTAACCACAGAGAGCACCTACGGTGCTTCACAGAGGTTTACACAGAGGTTCACAGAGTAAAACTAAACGCCTAATACCTTCTCTGTGTCCTCTGTGCAAACCTCCGTGTAGCGAAGCGCTCTGTGGTTAAAATTGGGCAGCATTAAGGTTCTTTTATGTTAAACGGCACAATCTTTGCAGCAAATAATGTAAATTAGTATTCGAATGAAAAAATTTATACTTGGCTTTTTACTCATCTTTGCTTCGCAAGCATTCGCGCAGCAATCTATGAGCGCCAATACATCTTCGGTTGCTAATTGCATTTGCACGGGCAATATGTGGGATCTGTCGGTACCATTTAAACCAAATGTTACATTTACACAAGTGGGCGTAACGTATCGCATTTTGTTCACCAATTATAATTTTAATATTCCTGCCACATGTACCGTAACAGGTTACGAAGTAAGTTTTTCGTATACCAGCAATATCACTAATCATATTGTAAGAGATTCGATGGTGTATTTATTATATGCAGGAAACATTGCAGGTATCTCGCAAGAATCAATAACACCAAATTATGTTGGCAATGGAACGGTTACCATTGGCGATCCAACTAATTTATGGGGCGCATGGTTAGGCGCTCCTCAAATTAATCATCCGGGTTTTGGATTTAATTTCAAATTATTTTCGGCCAATCAAGGCGTGCAATTTGGTTTTATGAATGGCGCAACCATTACTATTTACTATGTTCTTCCAAGCGGCATCAAAGCATCGCAAAGCGGAAGTGGCACCACAAAAATATTTGTAGATAAACGGAATGTGATGTTGAACACAGATCTTCTCGAAGATTCGGAAATAACTATTTATACTATTCTCGGAACAAAAATACTTTCCACACATTTGGAAGCAAACTCACATAAGCAATTGGATCTTTCGAATTTAAGCGAGGGCATGTATGTTTATACAATTAAAGCGGGGTATAAAGAGAGATCGGGGAAGTTTATTCTTGAGTAAACCCCCTTTTAACCACGGAGTACATAGAGGTTTGCACGGAGGTTCATAGAGAAATTTTAAACGAAAAAAAGCTCAGCAACCGCTAAGCTTTTTTTATTTCTCCATGAACCTCTATGTGTACTCTATGTCCTCCGTGGTTAAAAGGGGGAATGTTACCCGAATGCATTAAACCCCGTAACATCCATTCCTGTAATTAATAAATGAATATCGTGTGTTCCTTCGTACGTAATTACACTTTCTAAATTCATCATGTGACGCATAATTGGGTACTCACCTGTAATTCCCATACCGCCATGAATTTGACGAGCCTCGCGTGCAATTACTAAAGCCATGTTTACATTATTACGTTTGGCCATACTGATTTGCGCAGGTGTTGCGCGGCCCTCATTCTTTAAAACCCCCAAGCGCCAAGTTAGCATTTGTGCTTTGGTGATCTCGGTGATCATCTCGGCTAATTTTTTTTGTGTGAGTTGAAATCCGCCAATTGGTTTTCCAAATTGAATGCGCTCTTTGCTGTAACGCAATGCGCTATCATAACAATCCATAGCTGCACCAATTACGCCCCAAGCAATTCCGTAGCGCGCGCTGTTCAAACAACCTAAAGGACCTTTCAACCCTTTTACATTTGGGAAAATATTTTCTTTCGGAATTTTTACATTATCAAAAACTAATTCGCCTGTTGCACTTGCACGTAAACTCCATTTACCATGAGTCTCCGGAGTTGTAAATCCTTGCATACCGCGTTCAACAATTAGTCCACGAATTTCTCCCGCTTCATCTTTTGCCCAAACAACTGCAATATCTGCAAAGGGCGAATTACTGATCCACATTTTTGCACCGTTCAATAAATAATGTGTGCCTTTATCTTTTATATTAGTGATCATGCCATTTGGATTACTGCCATGATCCGGTTCGGTTAATCCAAAGCAACCCATGATCTCTCCTGTTGCTAATTTTGGAAGGTATTTCTTTTTTTGTTCTTCGCTGCCGTACGAATAAATGGGATACATCACTAAACTACTTTGCACCGATGCTGTAGAACGCAAACCGCTATCGCCTCTTTCTAATTCTTGCATAATTAAACCATACGAAATTTGATCTAATCCTGCACCACCATATTCAACCGGAATATACGGACCAAACGCGCCAACTTCGGCTAAACCTTTGATCCATTGCTTTGGGAATTTAGTGGTTTGACAAGCTTCTTCTATAATTGGAGTTACTTCCTTTTTTACCCAAGCGCGGGTAGTTTCGCGGATCAATTTATGTTCATCACTTAATAGTTCATCCATTAAATAATAATCGTGTGCCTGAAAATTATCGCTAGCCATACAAATTTAATTTGGGCAAATTTAAGGAAAAGGAATGGGAATATTTGGCTTAAAACGCTTTTTAGATGTCTTTAAAAAATATTTTTTGAGTATTTATTATTATGCGCCTTATCGGGCCATCGGCTTTAGCCAACTCGTAAAGCATAAATGCCGCGCCACCGCACAAGCCTGCGCTAACGTGTGCGGGGTCTTTTGCCCTTAGGGGCAAGCTTGCGCACGAGCTCGCTCAAAAGTCCACTGGACTTTTGCCGTGCCACGTTGCGGCATTAATGCTTTACTTCGTTGGGCTATCGCCTCTGTCCCGGGCGTGGCAGTACGGTAAAAAATGCAGACAGATTCAGGAAAAAAAATTTACCGATTATTTGATCTCTTCAAAATCAATGTAGTCCCCGTCAGTTGAATTGGCTTTAGGGCTCTTGCCATTTTGAGTGTTTTTTTCAACGGTTACACTACCCTCAGGCTTTTGTTGAGTGGTATGCTCATGCGTTTCGTATTTATTGTAAACGAAGGTCTTTTTTACAGGACTCACGCCTCTAAACATGCCTACAATTTTGTAAACAACCCAAATGATGATGATGGTCCAAATAACGTCTCTCATTACTCCACAAATATCGGTATAATTTTGCTACTGAAAATGGCTTTATCATTTATTAAGAGTACGTTTGGCCGACCCGTTGGCCGATGGATTTATTTTATTAAATTTGATTAGCTTGAGAGAAGTAGAAAAGCTACACAAATAAGGAAGTTAGGCACAAAGCGGTGGACAGGCCCTCGCCTCAGACAAATCCTTTTGACAAGACAACATTGTCGGAATTTAGCTTGCCAAGTAATTTTGAACTGGACGCTTTTTATTTAAATTTTATTTTCTTGATTTCCTTTTCAAATAGCTTTAAGCCCTCATAGGCCTGCTCAAAATACAATTTAGTTTGGGCAACTGTTTGGACATTTATTGCGCTACCACTTTGGTGTTCGTGTGCCAAATCATCACGGACGGTTTTTAAACTCCCAAGTGCGCCTCTCATATCATTAAACACTTGTTCCGCATTAAGCTTTCTTTCGATTTGCTCAATATGTATTAAACCAAAAAGGTTCTGTGACAACTTATTTCTTACGTTTTCCTTATAATGAAATCCATAGTTCCGATCTAAAATATATTTATAATCGCTTTTATTTCCGGGTACGATTAATTTTGTTGTATAAATATCCTCAAATATCTTATCAATACAGTTTTCCAACCAACTACAAGCTTCCAGAACAGCAACCTTTGCATAGAAATTAGCCAGCTTGTACGTTTTTGGTTTTTTGATTGCCACTAAAAACAAACTATCAAGCTTTCGCAAATTGTATGATACATTTCTTCTATGAAGCATAGTAATCTATTATTTACCAGAAAATATTTTTTTTGCAGCGCTGAGACGATTATTAACTTTCGATTTAGACGATAATCCTTCGCTAAGCTTTTCATCCGAAAAGTGTTCATTCTTTTTTAATTTTTCCAAATATCCCTTTACCTCCGCTCCGTTTTTATTCTTCAAAAAATTTAAATTTTTACCAATCCCGTATAATATCGCTTCAATATATACATTACTTAAACCTGCTGACTTTTTATCGCCAATTTTATGATAAATAATAGAAACTGTTTCGTTAAATAATTTTTCCTTTGTTTCTATCCAGTTCGGTGTTGGATTTTTATGCAAGTTCATATAATCATTTAAAAACTTCGAGAGTTTACCGTTATAGTCACTCAAATTATCAAAGAATGAAAAAAATCGCAAAATCAATTCCACTTTTGACAAACGTTTCGTTTCATTTTCTTTCAATCCAACTATCTTTCGCCATTCACTATTATTATTACTTAAATCTTTCAATTGTGTGTTGAGGTGTCCATTATATATCGCATTACGTATTTCTTGGTTTGTAAGTTTTATTCCTCCGGTATTAAGTCTATGAAATATCGTAAATAAATAATTCGTATGTGAAGCTTTTTTATAATCACATCTTAGCACGGTGACAGGAATGGTTAAATTAGTTAATCTTGTGTATAATATTCCGTTATCAATTAACTTTATTTCGGACACTAATTTTCCGCTCAACTTTTCATCAACATCATCTAATTTTGAAAGCCTCCAATCTTTATCATCTAGAAATTTTATTATACTAGTTATTCTTTGAAGTCCATCTATGACCTCCCATTTCTCTGTATTATAATCAAGACTAAAACACAAGCTCGGTATTGGCATTTTTTTTATGAGCGAATCGATAAACCTTGTCTTTTGCGCCTCAGGCCAAACCTCTCCTCTTTGAAAATCGGGGTCAATATCTAACACTTTATCCTTATACATCCTGTACAAATCTGCACAGGAACGTAATTCATTATAAGCAATAATATCGTTTGGCGGAAGAGCATTAGAATCTTCATCTAAAAATGATCCATCAAGCTCTTCATTTTTCGTATTACGTTTTGTTGCCATCTCATTTAATTTTACTTGTAAAACTACAAACTAATTCCTAATAATGACAAAATATTTGACCTTAGAGCCACCAAAGCGACAGGTAGCTAGACCAAGCATTAGTAACCGCTCAGTGCCTAACAGCAAATAAATGTAAGCGGGCGGACGAGGGAATAAAAACATTTGTATCTTTATATAAACATTTGTGCGTGTATACACAGGAAGCTCCGAAAGCCCGCCTACGTCTATTCGCAAAACGTTAACATCAATGCGATTGGACATAAAACCGAAAAAATGGCAAGTAAACATGTAACATTCGTCGTGCTCCTATTATGGGCAAATTGCTTTTATGGACAAGATTTCAAAAATCCGGAAAACCTTTACAAAAAACCACATCACAAAGAGGCGGCCGATATGTCGCTAACAAAAATGCAGAATTGCATGAAAATTTGGTATTTCAAAGACAAGAAAATATATACCAACACGCTTTCTCCTATTTTAAGCGATGACGGAGGAGATTATTCGGATTTCATTCAGATAAAACTCTCTGAAAATAGCATTATGGTTATATATATAAGTCAGATAAAGAAAATAATCGACAAAAAAGAATATGCCAGTGATAAAGTAGCGGTTACTTTTTATTTTGTCAAATACGGTGAAATTGACAAAGCGACTATTAAATACTGCTGGATTGAAAAGAAAAGAATATATCCTAAAAACAATGAATATACGGAAGAGATATGGTTAACTAAGAATTTATATCTCGTAATGACCGATCGAAAACATTTGAAAACCTTAGTTATTAAAGATGTAAAAGAAGTCGAATTAATTAATAAGGGCGTAAATTTTTGTAACTAACAACTTAAGAAATTCCTCCTAAAAATTCCAGATCTCCCAACTCTTCTCAGCTTGCAATTGTAACATGCTTAAACCATTAATGGTTGTTGCGCCGCGCTCTTTTGCTTTTTTGAGAAATAAAGTTTCTTCGGGATTATAAATAAGATCGTACACCATATGTTGTGAGGTGATGCAGTCGTAAGGGATTTTTGGGCACTCCATCACATTAGGAAATGTACCAACCGGGGTTGTATTAATAATGAATTTACAGGCCACAAATAAACGTTCGTTCAAGGCTTCGTAAGGAAATGTGCCCTGGCGTTTTTTACTTGTGCTTGCAAAAAATACTTCTACGTTCAAGCGGCGTAACACAAATACCACCGCTTTGGAAGCACCGCCTGTTCCTAAAATAAGTGCGCGGCTATGTTGCGGTTCTAAAAATGGTTTTATGCTGCTGGCAAAACCGTAGGCATCGGTATTATGTCCAATTAATTTTCCGTTGGTAATTTTTACGCAATTTACGGCGGCAATTCCTCGCGCTTCAGGACTCAACTCATCTAAAAACGGAATGATACTTTCCTTATACGGAATCGTAACATTAAAACCACGGAGTTCAGGATTGCGCGCAAGAACTTGTTTAATATCTTCAATATTCTCTAATTCAAAATTGGCGTATTCCAAATAATCTAAACCCAATTCTTTGAATTTTTTTTCGAAATAGGCTTTCGAAAATGAATGAGAGAGGTTTTTTCCTATGAGGCCGTATTCTGCCATTTTTTTACGCGCAATTTAAATTTGCTATTTCAAATTTAAGAAATATTATCATGTGGGGAAGAGACCGCTCCTACGGAGCTCGATTCCGAAATTCGCCCTACGGGCTAATAAGAGTTGGCTCCTACGGAGCCTTTCGTGAATTTAAATATTATGAAACATTTTGTTCCATAAAGATCAAAAAGGGCTGATCGTACGGCTCCGTAGGAGCCTACTCTTATTAACATCGTGAAGAAAAAAAATAGAACCCCGTAGGGGTGACCTCTTATTTTAGTTTGTTAAAGAAAAAATCATCGAGGGTGTGATCTGTATTCATTTGCGGGACAAAATGTCCCGTCCTACCTGAGATTCGGTTATTCAAGTTGAACGGGACATTTTGTCCCGGCCTGTATTAAAACTTACTGCCGGCGGGGCGGGATGTTTCATCCCGCAGTACTGTTAACACACTAACATTTTCCAAACTGCCGCGTGAGCGATTGTAGCGAAAAGCCCTGCGCAGTACTTTGCATATGTTTGTTGGGCGAGGAAGCGACTTTAGGAGCTACCGCAGCCCTACAAACATTGCAAAGGACAAGCAGGCTTGTAGCGAAAAGCGCGACCCCGAGCTAATAAGAAATTCGAAATGTTGCGAGGGGGCACGCCCAAATAAAATAAATACAAAACCAACATGTCGCCCCTACGGGGCTTTTATATTATGGAATTATTGGTTCCGTTTTTTGTCCAACCGTCATGCTGAGCGTAGTCGAAGCACGACGGCTCCGTGAAGTTATTCGAAGTCGCCCTTCGACTACGCTCAGGGTGACCCCGATTACTTCCCGAATTTTCCTTTTAATGCGGCTAATGCCGATTTCATATCATTGGGATCGTAGCTTGCTTCTTCTTTTTTTACTTCTTTGGCTTTGGTGGCGGTTACATTTCCTTCGCCTTTCATTGAGAGTGCAATGCGTTTGCGTTTAACATCAACTTCGGTAACATTTACCCAAACCTTTTGTCCCACTTTTACAATTTTGTTTGGATCGTCAACAAACGTATCGCTCAATTGAGAGATGTGAACTAATCCATCTTGATGAACTCCTACATCAACAAATGCTCCAAAATTTGTAACGTTAGTTACAATGCCCGGTAAACGCATGCCTTCGCGCAGATCAGCAATTTCGTGAACGCTTTCATCAAAACTAAAGATCTCGAAACTTTTACGCGGATCGCGGCCCGGTTTTTCTAATTCATTTACAATATCTTTTAGTGTTGGCAATCCAACTGTTTCGGTAACGTAAGACGTAAGTTGAATTTTTTTGCGAAGGTCTTTATCTTTTATCAGATCATCAATGCCGCAATTAAGATCGCTCGCCATTTTTTCTACAATATGATAACTCTCGGGATGCACCGAACTTTTATCCAAAGGATGAACGCCATCGCGAATGCGCAAAAATCCTGCGCACAATTCAAATACTTTATCGCCCATGCGAGGAACTTTCATTATTTCTTTGCGCGACTTAAATGCGCCGTGTTCGTTGCGGTATTCTACAATATTTTGCGCGAGTGTAGGACCAATTCCCGAAACATAAGCTAACAATTGTTTTGATGCCGTATTCAACTCCACGCCTACTCCATTCACACAACTTCCTACAACCGAATCTAATTTATCTTTCAATAAAGTTTGATCTACATCATGTTGGTATTGTCCAACGCCAATGGCTTTTGGATCTATTTTTACTAATTCGGCTAATGGATCTGTCAATCGTCGCCCAATAGAAACTGCACCACGAACCGTTAGATCATGATTTGGAAATTCTTCGCGAGCAACATCCGAAGCGGAATATACTGAGGCGCCTGCTTCATTTACCATAATAACAGGAATAGTTTTTGGAAGTACATCAATGTTGCGGATAAATTGTTCCGTTTCGCGCGATGCAGTTCCATTTCCAATAGCAATAGCTTCTAAATTATGTTTGGCGCAAAATGCTAATACCAAGTTTTCGGCTTCGGTAACTTTGCGTTGCGGTTCGTGAGGATAAATAACCGTGTCTTCCAATAATTTTCCTTGCGCATTTAATGCAACCATTTTACATCCGCTTCGAAAACCGGGATCGAGTGCTAAAATTGCTTTTTGTCCTAAGGGAGAAGACAATAATAACTCTCGTAAATTATCTGCAAAAACTTGAATGGCTTTTTCATCGGCTTGTTGCTTAGTGAATAAACGTGTTTCGGCTTCAATGCTTGGGGCTAATAAACGTTTGTAACCATCAACAATTGCTTCTTTAATTTGCTCGGCGCATTCACCGCGAGAAGTGATCATTTTTTTCTCGATGGTATTTAGTGCATTTTCCTCGTCGATGGTAATATCAATAATTAAAAAATCTTCTTTCTCTCCGCGGCGCATGGCTAACATACGGTGACTAGGGCAATTTGCCAAAGCTTCTTCCCATTCAAAATAATCTTCAAATTTTTGCGCGGCATCTTCTTTGCCCTTGATAACTTTACTTTTAATAATTGCTGTTCTTTTGAATTGCTCACGAATAGCATCACGAATAACAGCATCCTCGCTCATGATCTCGGAAATAATATCGCGGGCACCTTGTAGGGCTTCTTCAGGATTTTCTACTTCTTTTTCAGCATTCACAAATTTCAAGGCTTCATCAAAGGCATTTTGATCTTTTTGTTCTAAAATAAATAACGCTAAAGGTTCCAAACCTTTTTCTTTGGCAATGGTGGCCTTTGTTCTGCGTTTTGGTTTATAAGGTAAATACAGATCCTCTAATTTTGAAAGTGTTTCGGCTTCCAAAATTTTTTCTTTTAGTTCCTCCGTTAATTTACCTTGTGATTCAATGGACTTTAAAATGCTTTCTCGTCTGGTTTCTAATTGACGCAAGCGTTCGATCTCGGTTTTTATACTCATGATCTGCACTTCATCCAAACTTCCGGTGGCTTCTTTACGGTAACGCGAAATAAAAGGAACGGTTCCGCCCTCGTCCAATAATTTTACGGTAGCATTCACCTGTTGTGTGGTGATCTTTAATTCGTCGGCAATTTTAAAAAATAGTTTTACGTCGCTCATGATCTAGTTAGTGAGTTGTTTAATTGGTGAGTTGGTGAGTTAATTCGCGACCAAATTCGCCAATTCAGTAACTCACTAACTCACGAATTGAAAGCTCAAATATAATTCTACCAATGCGGCCTAAAAACCTGATTTATCAACAGAAATAACGAGAAGCGAACAATGTTAGGTTCCTATGAATTTTGTTGTATTATTGATACTCCTCGATTTTTAGAAGCCTAAAAAACTCTTCTTCTTCTATCTCGCGCACTTGTCCGGGTTGCATATCGCCTAATTCTAGTCCTTCAATAGAAATTCGGATCAAACGTTTGCAATCGTGATAAACAGAGGAAACCATTTTACGAAT
>JAHEYC010000050.1:0-3973 GCA_023251775.1 Sphingobacteriaceae bacterium
TATTTTGGTGTGGCCAGTAGTATTCTTCGCCGTTAATGGTCCATCTGCTTAAGTAGTTCATTGAATCTACATGAGAAGAAGCGTGACCAATTACAGTAGAGAAAATATGTAATTTATTATTAGCATCAATGGTCATGTCAATACCTTCGCTCCAAAACCATGGCGCTTCAATTTGTGGAGTAACTCCACCAACTGAACGAATAGTATTTTTAATTTGATTGATAACAGGAGTATTTGCGTTGAAATCAAATCCGTTAACCAATACCCATGCACCACCACCATTTGTAGTTTTGTAAACAATTGGTTGCATACCTCTGTTGCAAGAACCTACAGGGGTACCTGCACGAATTCCAATGAACATACAGTAACCATTCATACCGGAAGGATCAAATTTAAGATAAGGCTCGCTACATAATTTAGAACCATCAGTTCTTAGTAATGTTGGAGGCAAGATAGAATCTTGTGTCCAAACCATAACACCTGAATTAAAGGTACCTTTTACGATGGCAGCACCTCTGTATCCATAAGTGGTATTTGTTGTACCATTGATGTCGTTTTGTTTTTGACCTGCAACCCAAACACCGTTATCGCACACGTTAAAACCATAACGTGGGAAATCATGTTTTGTCATTGTAGGTGAAGTTGCGGTATTAAACGGTGCAGCGTTAGCAAAGAATTGCTCATCCGGACCTGTAGCGTTTTTTGGCGTTAACGTAAGTGATTTACTTGCGTACCAGCTTCCAACCCAACCGGAACCTGTTGTAACAGGACCAGAACCTACAGCGTAAGCTTTGTTGATGTCGGTATTTGTATTACCCGGAAATGGATTCCAGATACCACCGCTAGGATAACGACCTGCGTTTGTAGCGTCAGCATAAATAAGGGTACTATCCCATGATGCTAAACTATTAGTAGAAGCATCATTTTTTGCCCAATAAGCCACGATACTACCTACGTTTCCGTCGGCTGCTGGACTAACTACGTAAGTAGCTGATTTACGTTGAATGAACGAAACAGCGCCTAAAATACGTTGATAATTTAGTGGTTTTGAAGCAGATACGAGAAACCCGTATGCATTACCTGAACCTGATATTCTGTAAAAGGTTGAATTAAGAATTGGTGAGCTTGAGCTATTTGAGCTACTAACGCTTGGTGCGCTTGCTTCCTGATTTACAGGGCCAATAGCTTTACCGGCAGGTGCAGTTGGATCGATCGCCATATTTGCTTTTGCAAAATTATTTTGATAACGATCATCTTTAACAACTTTAGCTCCGTCAAAAAGGTGTTGTTGTTTTTGCGAAAATACACTTATTGATAATAAAAGTGCACCGCTTAAGAGTAATTGTTTTTTCATGTCTGTTGATTTAATTTATGTTATAAAGTTACAACTTGAGATTTAATCTACCAAATGTTAAAATGGATGATCGGTGCATTTTCCCCTATAAAATATGAATTGGATTTGTAACTGGTTGGTATTTATTCATAAGTGCGCGATTTCTTTATACTTACGGGAATATTTTTTTTATTAAACTTTTTATTAACTTGTTCCAAACAAAGCCTTCTTTTATTTTGTTAATGGCTTTTTGTTTTTTTTTATCCACACTAATTTTATTTTCACTAATTATCTGATCAAGAGTTTTTAAGATATTATTAGGTTCAGCACTTTCGATCACCCAGCCAACCTCCTTGTTCACCAACAGATCTACGGCACCAATGTGAGTTGCCGCAACCGCCAATCCATTGCTCATAGCCTCTAATATTACATTTGGGAAACCTTCGCTAAAACTAGGACAAACCAATACATCGCAATAACGCATTTTTTCTAAAAGAATGTTCCTGTCGCGGATCTCGCCGTGATAAACAACTTGCACATTTTTTACTTTTTTATCTTCAGGAATGGCGCCAATAAAATGAAATTCAAATTCATTTTTGTGTTTTAAAATGAGTTCTTCAAGCGCTGAATTTAATTCTTCCACACCTTTTCTTCGTTCATATCTACCTAAAAATAAAAAGCCTTTTTTATCGTCTGTTGGCTTGATGGTTTGTGCAATAAATTCCTCTTCAATTCCCGAAGGACATTCAATGATATTTGAATTTTTTACTCCTAACGATCGAATGAGTTCTGTTATTTTTCCTCCATACGAAAAAACAATATCGGCCCTTCGATTTATTTTTTTTACGGGTCCTTTTAAAAGAAGTGCTTTTAAGCCGGAAACAATTCCGGGAGTGGATTGGAACATTTCATATCCGTGAAATTTTACACCGATCTTGCAACAATTAATATGCCCTTTATATTTTTGAGCAATTAAATACCATCCTGTAAAACCTTTTGTATATATAAGATCGTACTGATCGAGTTTTGGTTTTAAAAATTTAAAAATTAATTTAGAATGTTTATAGGAGTTAAAAAGGTAATGTCCCGGAAACCCCATGGATACTGGCATTTCAACGATGGTAGGATGGATATATTCTTTTTCTTTTTCAGAAAAGAATTCCAATTTATTAATATCATGATCGCTCTTATTGAAATGAATAAGATCTACATGAATTTGGTTTGCGGCAAAATATTTACATAAATAATACGAATGTTTTTGCATCCCACCTATCACGTAAGGCCAAATACCATCGGTTATGAGGGCAATGTGTTTCAAGTGTTTCTAAATTGTTTAAACGGCAAATATAGGTATTTACAAAAAGCCTCTTTAACGCAAAAAATATGGAAATGAGCTAATTAATAGTGTTTTGTTAAATCCAAGTCAGAAAACCGCTTTCAAATTCTTTGATTTAAAAAAATTATCGTACATTTAAGGCACAGGTAGAACTACCGCCGTGGGGTCAAACTCGCGGAGGAAAGTCCGGGCAACGCAGGGAAACTCACCATATGAAAATATGGGTACATAGGCCAAAAGTTTATGTAACAGACAGTGCCACAGAAACAAGGTAGCCGTTAATTAAACTTGGCGGTGATAGTGAAAATGTAGGGTAAGAGCCTACAAGTACCCTCAGTGATGGGGGTGTTTGGTAAACCTTGGGTGTTGAAAGACCAAATAAGTTGCGGTACAGGTGTCCCGCTTATTTCCGCAAGGAAGCCGCAACGGGTAGGTCGACTAGATAAATGGTAGTTTATACCCTTCCGCTTGCGGAAAGGTGAAACAGAACCCGGCTTATATGCCTGTATTTTGAATTAAAAATATATGCTTGTGAAAAGAATAATTTACTTAGCGCTTTTACAGCTGACACTAGTTTCGGCGAAAGCACAATGTCCACAGATCCTAGATTATCTGATGGTTCCTTCAAGTAGTCCCATGTGGATAAGCTGTACGGGCGGATCGTACACCTTGAATTTTCAATCGCCTTCCAATTTTCCGGGCACCTACACTATTAGTTGGGGTGATGCCTCGCCTAATCATACCGGCACAGCATATCCGGCCAGTAGCGTTATTCCGCACGTGTATGGCGCTACAACAGGTTCGTTTTTGGTAACCTTAACTATTCCTGCACAAACATGTACTATGACGGGTGTAGTTGTAATGGAATTACCCGTTGTTGCAGGATTATCAACTCCTGTCGGTGGAACTCTTGCCGGATGTACACCTGCGAATATCACCTTTAGTAATACAAGTACTAACGTAAGTTCTACTACTCAATTTACATACATTTGGGGCGATGCATCACCTAATTCTAATTTCCCTTCAACAAACTTAAATGCAAGTCACGTTTATACAGCATCAACTATTCCTTGTCAAACTTCCGCAACTTTATTAGCATGGAACTATTGTTCTTTCTCGGCTACAAGTACAGCTGTATTAGGTCCGGTGAGTGTTTATGCGCGCGACATTGCACAGATCACCACGTCGGTTCAAAACAGATGTTGGCCTGATAATGTATTTACATTTACAAATACATCATCGCAAAATTGCACGGCTGCAGGAAATAATTATCAACGAAAACAACGATGGAAATTAGGAAATTA
>JAHEYC010000050.1:3983-28490 GCA_023251775.1 Sphingobacteriaceae bacterium
GCCTTTAATAGTTTCCAAGATTCTATTTATCCTTGGACAAACATTCCCCCAAATACTCCCGTAACTGTTGCATTTCCTAATCTAGGTGGATTTATTGTTCAATTAAAAGACAGTAACGTTTGCGGTGTTGATTCGATAACTCAACTTGTAAATATTTTTAATGCACCAACGGCAAGTGTGGTTGCTCCGGCAGGACCATTTTGTACCAACAGTTTAATGACATTTACAAATGCAAGTAGTATTGGCGTATTTTACAAATGGGATATGGGCGATGGTTCCGGATTTATTAATTTTCCGTTCGGGCCAAAAACATATTCGTATGCGATCGCTGCAACGTATACTGTAAAACTGGTCGCATTTATTCCATTCGGCGGAATGTGTAGTGATACAGATCAAGTTGTAATTACTGTTTTACCTGGGCCAACCTGTACTTTTGCATGTTCACCAACGCAGTCGTGTGTGCCATTAATTGGTGTAACGTATACAGATAATACAGTAGGACCACCAGTCGCATGGCTATGGGATTTTGGAAATTTAAATACATCAACACTTCAAGTTCCACCTGCGCAAACTTATACGTTCGCAGGAACGCATACTGTTCTATTGATCATAACGGCGGCTAATGGTTGCCAGTCAAGTAATACACAAACCATACAGGTGGACGCGCCACCCACGGGTTCGTTTAGCGCAACACAAGTGTGCGCGGGAAGTATCACAACATTTACCAACTTAACGGTAGGGGCCACAAGTTATACGTGGAATTTTGGAGATGCCTCACCAACGAGTACGGTCGTCAATCCAACACACTTGTATGCCGGAGGTGGCACCTATACGGTCACGCTCACGAGTTCGAATGGTATTTGTACGGGCACATACACAAATACTGCTTTTGTAATGGCTTTGCCTATACCAAATTTTGTGATGTCGCCAACGGCAGCTTGTGCGCCAATGGCAGTAACATTTACGAATACGTCTACCGGCGCTGTTAGTTTTGTTTGGAATTTTGGTGATGCAACACCAACGGCAACACTTTCTAATCCAATTCACGTTTACGCATCGCCAACAACAGCCAATCAAACCTATACGGTCACGTTGATCGCAAATAATGCGGGAGGTTGTGGAGATAGTATAAAGAAAACTGTTGTGTTGTATGGAAATCCTGCACCGTCATTTACATTCTCTCCTCCGTTTGGTTGTACACCATTCACTATAACATTCACAAATACAAGTGTGGGTGGCACAAGCAATTTCTGGGATCTGAGTTTTAGTAATACGAGTACGGTAACAAATCCATCGCAAACATATACTAACGCAGCTGGATCTGGTTCAATAACAATTCCTATTAAACTTGTTGTAACAAATTTGAATGGATGTAAAGATTCGATAAGCAAAAGCATTGGTGTGTATGCGCAACCTTTAGCAGGATTTATTGCCGATACAGCGGTGTGTCATCCAAGAATGGTAACGTTCACAAATACTTCTATCGGTGCTACAACATATTCGTGGAATTTTGGAAGTTCAGGATCGAGTACATTAATGATCCCCGGATTCCAATATACAAATCCCGGTGCAACACCACAAGCAAGCGTAACGCAATTAAGTGTTACAAATGCTGATGGTTGTTCGAGTACGTACACATTGAATTCTGTTATTTATCCGAAACCAAATATTGTTTATACGGCGGTTCCTGATAGCGGATGTTCTCCTTTAAAAGTTATTTTCCCTGCCGTTCCCGGATTTACAGTTTACAATTGGACATTTGGAAATGCAAGTTCGGCAAGTACGTCGAGTGGCAGTGCACAGTACTTAAATATTACCGGTGTGATCAGAACATTTACATCATCACTTATTGCAAGTGATATTCATGGTTGTGCGGATACTGCATCAAAAAATATTAGAGTATTCCCTGCACCGGTTGCCAATTTCTCGCCGGTAACAACAACTACAGTTTATCTTCCGGGTGGACAAGTAACATTTACTAATATGTCATCGGGCGCAACAAGTTATACATGGTCGTTTGGTGACGGAGGTACAACAATAACTTCAAGCACATTGAATACTACGCATACATATTCAGCAGCCAACAGTTATTCGGTGATGTTGTTGGCCGTAAATACAAAAGGTTGTCGCGATACATTTAAATTAGCAGAAAGAATTCTTGTGCGTGATGATAGTTATTTTGAAATGCCGAATGCGTTCACGCCAAATCCAAATGGATCACCGGGCAGAATATTTGATCCGGCCGATCTTAGCAACGATATTTTCCATGCCAATATGAAAGGTGTAGTAAAAATTAAATTCACCATTTACACACGTTGGGGTGAGGTAATGTTTGCTACTGAAGATCCTACGGAAGGTTGGGATGGTTATAACAATGGAAAAATATGTAACCAAGATATTTATGTCTTTAAGATACATGTAGAATTATTCAATGGACAGATCATTGATAAAACAGGCGACGTTACTTTAATAAGATAGTTCTATGCGTAAGTTCACGTTCATATTAGTACTTTGTACCATTTCAGTTCTGTCTTTTTCTCAAAGTAAGGATTTTGTGAAGTTGATGAAGAAGGAAGCTGCGTTCTATTTTAAAAATGAGGATTATTATAATGCTCTTGGTTTTTACAGAAGAATAGTAGCCTCTGATCCAAAAGAAGAAGAAGCGAATATCTTATCAACGTACTGTAAAATAAAATTGCAATACCATTTAGATAGTTTGTTAGTTCATGAAAAAGAACTCAAAGTTTCTAAACGATCGGATGCTTTGTATTGTTTAGGAATGATAAAACATAAGCAAAAGATGTTCGACGAGAGCATTATAGTTTTGCAGCAATGCTTAAAGAATAAAAAAAGGATCGTGAATGATGATGGCGTAAACTTTATGATAGGCGTGAATAGGAATGCAAAGAAATATATGACAAATCCGCATCGTTCCATTGTAAGGAATATTGGCAAGAATATTAATTCTGCATATCCGGATTATGTTCCTATTGTTACATCCGACGAAAGTGCTATGTATTTTACTTCTCGCAGAGAAGGCGGCGTGAATAATAAAAAAGATCAGTTTGGTTATTATTACGAGGACATTTATGTGAGTCACAAAACAAATGGTGCTTGGGGGCCAGCTGAAAATGCGGGAAAACCGGTAAACACTGAGGAAAATGATGGCTGCGTTGCTTTGAGTCCTGATGGTTATAAAATGATCGTATATCGTTCAACACCCGATGGTATTAACGGAAATCTTTACGAAACAAAATTGAATGCGAAAGGAAAATGGGAAACGCCATTTGTATTTGGTTTAGAGATAAATTCTCAATATCACGAATCAAGCGCATGTTTTACAAATGATACAAGCATCATGTATTTCTGCAGTACACGTCCGGGAGGTTATGGTGGAAAAGATATTTATAGGATAAAACGATTACCAAATGGAAAATGGTCGTCGGCATTTAATTTGGGTCCCGGTATAAACACAATTTATGATGAGGAATCCCCATATATGCATGTGGACGGAACTACATTTTATTTCAGTTCAAAGGGCCATAATACCATGGGCGAATTTGATGTGTTCAGAACAATTTACAATGAAGAGACAAATACGTTCAGTCAGGTCGAAAACCTTGAATACCCTATAAACACTGTAGGTAATGATGTGTTCTTTGTGTTGAATGTAGATGGACAAAAAGGATATTACTCATCGCATAAAGATGATTCATATGGCAGTACTGATATTTACGAGATCGATACGCGATTTGGAGATAATGATCTGAAAGTAAAAAGCGGTTTGTTATTTAAGGATAATGTGGCAGGAAAAGGAAAGATCACTTTACTGGATAATGAATCTAATAAAGTAGCAGGCATTTATAATTCAAATCCAAAAACAGGGAAATTCATCATTGTTGTTAATCCATTAAAAACATATAAGGTCATAGTGCAAGAAGAAGGTTATCAATCGGTAGTTATTGAATTGGAACCAATGGCTGCCGAAAAGCATGAAACAGAATTATCTATTAAACTAATAAAAAAGTAAAGTGAAAAAACTAGTGTATTTATTCTTTGTTCTTGGAATAGTTTCCGAGAGCTTTGGCCAGGATGCTCAATTCACGCAATTCAATTCGGTGCCTATGTACCTCAATCCGGCATTTGCAGGAGCTGGTAGTAGTATTCATCGCTTTGCCGCGGCCTATCGCAATCAATGGCCCGGTGTTGAAAGAGGCTATTCAACGTATATGGCTTCCTATGATGGAAGTTTGGTGAAATACAATGCGGGTGCAGGACTTTATTTTTTGCAAGATCAAGCAGGAAGTTCTTATCTCACAAATACACAAATTGGTTTAAATGCTGCTTATGCGTTCGATCTTAATCTTAAATTCAAATTAAGAGGAGGTTTGCAGGCGTGTTTTAATCAAAAGAAATATCAGGTAAATAAACTTACATTCAATGATCAATTGATCACTAACTCTCCTACATCACTTGATGCGGGTGGCTCTTCAACTCCCTTACAATTTTTTGATGTTGGAAGTGGTTTATTATTAGATTCTAAATTGATGTGGTTCGGTGTTTCAGCTCGCCATTTAAATCAACCCGATCAAAGTTTGTTAGGAAAGGGTGCTGCACTACCCATGTTAATTAGCGCACACGGCGGTTACCGTTACGAAATTGTAAAACCCGAGAAAGCAGAAGATGTTTCGCCTCATTCGATAGGAGGTTTATTGCATTACAGACATCAAGGGGCTAATGATCAGTTGGACATTGGTGCGGCTTACTTTTATAAAGTGATAAATTTCACGATGTGGTATAGAGGTATTCCATTTAAAACTTATACGGGTTATAGTAATAATGAAAGCCTTGCTTTTCTGATTGCTTTTGAACCTATTGGCAAGGGCTTCAAAGTTGGCTATAGCTTTGATTATACTATCTCAACCTTAAGTTCAAAGACCACAGCCGGAGCTCATGAGATCACGTTAAGTCACGAAATTGGATCAAAAGGTCCGATGAAACGTAAGTCACGTAAAGCTATTGGTGGTTCTATGAAGTTCTAAGCCATGGGTGATTGAATAAGATTCTAAACTTCGTTAAAATCGTTTAAGTAAAGCTTTTATTATCTTCCTTTGGATTAAAATCCCCAATCATGGAAGAAAACAATCCTCAACCCGGACTTTCACAAGTTCAAAAGGAAGAAAGTGTATTTGGTAAATATCACATCTTCATCAAGAGTATCATCATTTTTGTTCTCCTTCTTATTTTCATTATTCCACAGGTTATTATTCACGGACTCATCGACGAGCGTGAAGGTAATCAAGCACAAGCGTTCTACGATATCTCAAACAAATGGAGTGGAAGGCAAACGATCACAGGACCAATTTTGGTTTTACCGTATTTGGAATATTATCGCGATACCAATAAAGTATTGCGTTCGGTAAAACATCATTTGTATGTATTGCCCGATAAAGTAGATTTTGACGGAAAGGTACTTCCCGAAAAAAGACATCGTAATATTTACGAGGTGGTAGTTTATAATTCAAAAGTAAAGATCAATGCGTCGTTCGGAAAATTCAATTTGAATGCTCTCAATATTGCAAAAGAAAATTTTGTTTGGAAGGAAGCCTCTGTAGTGCTTGGCCTGAGCGATATGCGGGGAATCAAAGAAAAACTGGAGATGAGATTTGATAATGCGAATTATCAATTCAATCCGGGTGTTGTGGCCAGAGATATTTTTGAATCGGGCGCTATATCTCAATTAATGATCGATAGCGTGGATAAATTTTTGGCTTCAGGTCATGATGTAAGTTTGGATATTGATCTTAAAGGAAGTGAGCAATTATTTTTTGTGCCTGTTGGAAAAACAACTCATGTAAAATTAAATTCCGCTTGGCAAACGCCTGCTTTTAATGGACAATTCTTACCTGATACTTCTACTATTGATGTGAACGGATTTACAGCTAATTGGAAAGTGTTGCATTTGAACAGGAATTATCCGCAAATGTTCATTGATGATGCGTATAATATTTCGTACAGTGCATTTGGCGTTGATCTAATTATGCCAATTGATGGTTATCAAAAAACAAGTCGTTCGGTAAAGTATGCCATGATGATCATTTTATTGACCTTCCTTGTTTTCTTTTTTGTTGAGATCACTCAGCAAAAGAGGATACATCCATTCAATTATATTATTGTAGGTTTTGCTTTATGTTTGTTCTATACATTGCTCTTATCTTTTAGTGAGTATATGATATTCTCTTTGGCCTATTTAATTGCAACGGTAATGACTGTAGGGGCGATCACCTATTTTATTTATTATTTATTCAAAGGAACGCGCGTATATGCAGCCATTGGCGGTATGCTAACGTTGCTTTATGGATTTATGTTCGTTATCATTCAACTCGAAAGTTATGCTTTGCTGATCGGAAGTTTAGGTTTGTTTTTGGTGATGTTCGCGATCATGAACTACACCCGCAAGATCGATTGGTATAATTTGGGGAAAGCAAAAAATAAATAGAAGGTATTTAATTTCGAACTATCAGTAATAAAAAAGCCTCGCAGAATTCTGCGAGGCTTTTAATTTGTTTGAGTTTCTTATTTCAACAAAGTCACATGTCCTGTTTTAGTATGCTTCTTACCATCCAGCGAAGTGTACTTCACAAGATAACTGTACACATCATTTTTACTGAGCACATCTTTGTAAGTTCCATCCCAACCAGTTGTTTGGTTATCGTCGTGATAAATTTGTTCACCCCAACGATCAAAGATAGTTACTTGAATTTCGGATATTCCAATACCATATACTAAGAATGTATCATTCAACCCGTCAAAGTTTGGTGTAAAGATATTTGGTATGTAAACACTGTACTCATTGGTGATCTCAATATTCACTTCATCTGTAGCTCTGCAACCATATTCGCTCACAGCTTGTATTTGATAAACACCGCTTTGTTTGGTGAAGAATTGAGAGTTAGGACAAACTTTACATAAGATACCATCACCTAAGATCCAACTTAATGTGCCTGTTCCTTTTGCATTCAAATACATTGGCTCATCGGCATTAAAGGTTAGATCCGGTCCTGCATCAACCACAGGCATTGGATAAACTTTCACCAACACCGTTGCTTTCCCTTCACAATTACCTCCGTTAGAAACACGCACGGTATATTCGGTAGTTATTTTAGGACTCGCATAAGGTTGAGCAATCAATGAATTACTTAATCCCGCAGCGGGTACCCAGATGTAAGTATTACTTCCACCTGCAGTTAATCTTACCGATTCACCTTCGCAAATAACAACACTGTTATTTACCGAAGCAGTTACTTGCGGCACAACTTCCACTAGAATTTCTTTAGTGAATGCGCAACCAACAGTACCTGTAAAGTTCACACCGGTCACAGTATAGTTGGTAGAAATGGTAGGACTCACAATTGCATAATTAGCAACTGTTGAATCAGCCATTGGTTCCCAGCTATAGCTTTGCGCTCCTGAAGCAAAGATGGTTGATTTATTACCGATACAAATTTTTGGTGCACTGGTTGTAAGATTCAATACCGGTTTTTGTAAAACAATTATTGGAACACTTAACGAGGCTGTACAAATTCCGTTCGTGCCAATTAATGTATAGTTCATAGATGAAGTAGGATTTGCTACCACAAAGTTTGAACTGCCACTGCTTAATCCATAAGGAGGGGTCCAAGTATATGAACTTGCACCGTTAGCATTAATGTTTGTTTTATCGCCTATGCAAATAACTGTTCTATCACATATCGCTTGCAGGGTAGGTAATTGTATCACCGATACCTGACGCACAGCTGTGGAAGTACACGTTGCAGCTTCACCTACTACCACATAATTTGTAGTTACCATTGGCGAGGCAATAACGTTTGCACCAAATGCTGAACTTAAAGAGTTAGAAGGAGACCATGTATAATTTGTTGCACCAAATGCACTTAAACCAATGGCACTTCCTGCGCAAATGGTAGGATTCACAGGAGCAATAACGATCACAGGATTTGCAACCACATCTATAGTTCCTGTTTGTGTGGTACTGTTACAATTTAAACTTGTTCCTATCACACTGTAAACAGTGGTGTTTGCCGGAGTTCCAATAACTGAACTTCCTGTAGATTGATTTAAGGTATTAGATGGCGACCACACATAGGTTGTAGCACCACTGGCATTTAAGGTTGCACTTGTTCCTAAACACATGCTCGCTGATGTTACAGCAATAACAGGATTTGGAATGGCGATAACCGTAAAGCTTGCAATGTTTGTACAAGTTCCTACAGTACCAATTACTGTTCCTGAACCTATTGGTGTATTTGGAATGGCAGTAACAATAACATTTGGTCCTGAATTTGTGCTGTTACCAATTCCTGTAAATCCTATCCAGTTATAAGTAGTAGCACCACTGGCGGTCACATTTATTTGATTCACCGAACCGTTGAAATTATTCATACACATGCTACCATTACTCAATCCAATATTTATTATTGGTAAAGGAATAACAGTTACAGTTCTAGCTGCAGTGTTTGTACAGGTTGCTGCTTCACCAATTATTGAATAAACAGTTGTTACTGTTGGATTAACCGTTACTGCGTTACCAACTGTTGAGCTGATAGTAGAGTTTGGACTCCATGTATAATTAGTAGCACCATTTGCTGTAAGAACTATTGAACCACCAAAACAAATGGTTGGTGTAACCGGTGCAATACTTACGGTAGGATTATTTACTACAGTTGCTGTTGCATTTTGTGTTTGACCTTGACAACCAACGCTGCTTCCAATAACACTATACATTGTTGTTACAGCAGGAGAGGCAATAACCACCGGACCATTCGCTGTGTTTAATGTTGCACTTGGACTCCATGTGTATGTTTGTGCATTGGCTGCAGTTAAACTTACACTTGTACCTGCGCACATACTTCCACTTGTTGTAGCAATGATAGGATTAGGGATCGCATTCATTGTGAACGTTGCTGTACTGGTACAAGTACCATTAGCACCTAACACGCTTCCTGATATAATTGGATTTCCATTAGATGTTCCAATGATCATAGATCCATTTAATGTATTTGTGGTTAAACCTACAATAGTGTTCCATGTATAACTTGCCGCGCCATTTGCAGTTAAGGATACAGTGTTTGGTGAACCGTTGAAGTTATTCATACACAATGTTGGACTACTTGGTACAATTGTAATTGTAGGAAGTGGCAGAACACTCACTGTGATATTTGCTACATGTGTACAGGTTGCTTGCGAACCAAGTACAGAGTAGGTAGTAGTTACTGTTGGATTAGCTGTTGTGTTTGGTCCAAGCGTTGTAGTTAATGCAATGTTCGGACTCCATGTATAGGTTGTTGCATTTGCAGCCGTTAAATTAATGGAGTTACCTAAACAAATAACCGCAGGATTTGGATTAATAACTACAGTTGGATTAGCAACAACGTTTGCAGTTGCATTTTGTGTTTGACCTTGACAGCCTACACTTGATCCAATGATACTATATACAGTTGTTACCGCAGGAGATGCAATAACACTTGGTCCGTTCGAAGTATTTAATGTTGCACTTGGACTCCATGTATACGTTGTAGCATTGCTTGCTGTTAAGTTCACGCTTGTTCCCGCGCACATACTTCCTGATGTGGTAGCAATAGTTGGATTTGGAACAACTGTAATTGTATATACCGCTTGATTTGTACATGTTCCTGCTGTTCCCAGAACTGTCATGGTTGCAACAATAGGAACTGAAGTTACAGGTGGCGTAATAACTAATGGATTACTATTTAATGTTGGAGCACCTGAGAAACCTGCAGGTAAGGTCCATACATAAGTTCCCGCGCCACTTGCTGTTAATGTTGTTGTGTTTGGTGAACCATTAAAGTTTTGTGAACACAATGTATTTGTTCCAACAACGGCCACAGTTGGTAAACCAATTACCGATACTTGCACGGTTGCTAAATTTGTACACGTTGCTTGTGATCCAAGAACAGAGTATGTTGTTGTTACTGTTGGATTAGCTGTTGTAAATGCAGTGTTGGTACTTGTTAAGGCAATGTTGGGACTCCAGGTATACGTTGTTGCACCCGCTGCTGTTAAGTTGATAGAACTTCCTAAACAGATCAATGCAGGATTTGGATTTATGGTCACGGTTGGATTTGGAACAACACTCGCTGTTGCATTTTGTGTTTGACTCTTACATCCAACACTGCTTCCAATGATACTATATACCGTTGTTACGGCAGGTGATGCAATAACACTTGGTCCGTTTGGCGTGTTCAATGTTGCTGCAGGTGTCCATGTATAGGTTGTAGCATTGCTTGCTGTTAAGTTCACACTTGTTCCCGCGCACATACTTCCACTTGTGGTAGCAATAGTTGGATTTGGAACAACAGTAATTGTATACACCGCTTGATTTGTACAAGAACCTGCTGTTCCTAGAACTGTCATAGTTGCAACAATTGGAACTGAAGTTACAGGTGGTGTGATCACTAATGGATTACTATTTAATGTTGGAGATCCTGAGAAACCTACAGGCAATGTCCATACATAAGTAGCGGCACCACTTGCAGTAAGTGTTGTTGTGTTTGGAGAACCGTTAAAGTTTTGCGAACATAATGTATTTGTTCCTGCAATACTTACGGTTGGCAGACCAACAACTGAGACAGTGATAGAAGCAATGTTTGTACATGTAGCTTGTGATCCAAGAACAGAGTAGGTTGTTGTTATGGTTGGACTAGCTGTAGTGTTTGCTGTGTTGGTGCTTGTTAAAGCAACATTTGGACTCCATGTATATGTTGTAGCATTACTTGCTGTTAAGTTGATCGAACTTCCTAAACAAATAAGTACAGGATTTGGATTTATTACAACAGTAGGATTTGGTACAACTGTTACCGTTGAATTTTGTGTTTGACTCTTACAACCAACACTACTTCCGATCACAGAATATACGGTTGTATTTGCAGGGTTTGCAATTACAACAGGACCTGTTGTTGTATTTAAATTTGTTGGCGGACTCCAAGTATACGTTGTAGCATTGTTCGCTGTTAATGTTACTTGAGTTCCCGCGCACATACTCGCTGAGTTAACAGTGATAGTTGGATTTGGATTAACCGTAACTGTATACACTGTTTGATTTGTACAAGTTCCAACAGTTGCCACTACGGTCATTGTTGCCACAACTTGCACTGCAGTTACAGGTGGTGTTAGTGTGATAGGATTGCTGCTTAAATTTGGTGTTGCTGAAAAACCGGGAGGCAGCGTCCATACATAAGAGTTTCCTCCCCCGGCAGTAAGTGTTGTTGTATTGATAGAAGCATTAAAGTTTTGTGAACACATCGTATTTGTTCCAACGATATTGGCCGTTGGATTTGCAATAACAGAAACGTTTGCCACTGCACTGTTGGTACAGCCTTGTGCGCTTGTTACAACAACAGTATAGTTTCCGCTATGTGTAACTTGTGCGTTTGCAAAGGATGGATTTTGAACCGGAGTGTTGAACGCATTTGGTCCCGTCCATGCAAATGCAGTTCCTGTTATCGCCGTTAAAGTAAATGTTGAACCTACGCATGTGGTTGGATTATTTACTACAACAACTGGAAGAGGATTAATAGCGACTACAACAGCTGATGTATTTGTACAGCCCGCTGCATTGGTTACAGTAACAATGTAATTACCGCCATTCACTAATTGAGCGTTTGCAATAGTTGGATTTTGTGCGTTACTCGAAAACACGTTTGGTCCGGTCCATGTATAAGAACTGGCAGCAGGATTCACAAATAGATTTATTTGTTGCCCAATACAAACCGGCGCGTTACTTGTTGCTGTTGGAGTTGGCAATGCATTCATCAATACGTTCACAGTTCCGGTACTCTTACATCCGCCTACTGCCGTTACTGTTACAACATATGGTCCCGCCATGTTTGTTGTACTATTAGCAATAGTTGGATTTTGAGCATTACTTGTAAATGCTAAAGGACCTGTCCAAGTATAACTAGCCGCAGCAGTAACTGTAAGATTAATTGTTGTACCCGGACAATATGGTCCCGGATTACCAACGGTGATCGTTGGTGAAGGATTCACAACAACAACAACTACCGCTTGAGCGGTACAACCCAATGCGCTTGTAACTTTTACCGTATAGCTTCCTGCTTGAAGAGTACTTGCGCTCACAATGATAGGATTTTGAACATTACTCGTAAACGCGTTTGGTCCGCTCCATGTATATGTTGGAAATGCATTTACGGTTAAGTTGATATTACCGCCTGTGCAAATAGGACTATTACTATTTGGTAAAGGAACAGGAAGAGGATTAACTGTGATCGTACCTGTTGCTTGCGCCGTACAACCACCGGCCGCAGAGCCAATGACCGTGTACACTTGCGTTGCTGCCGGTGTAAATGAAGCTGAAGGTCCAATAATATTTCCCGGATTCCATGTATAAGTTAATGCTCCTGTAGCAGTAAGTGCTGCACCAACACCCGGGCAAACTGTTGCGCTTGTTGCTCCGATCGTTGCTGATCCCGCAGGTATTACAACAACAGCCTGTATAGTTGCGCAACCTGTAGCGTCAGCCACTTTTACAGTATATGATCCGGGCGCAACGCTAGTAATTACTGATGTATTTGCAGCGCTTGGTGTCCATGTGTATGAATACGGACCTGTGCCTCCTGATGCAAAAGCAGTGGCCGAACCAACAGTACAACTTGAAGTTGTTGCAGTAGTAACTGCTAAAGGAACAACAGCACATGCAAGGCATGCGGTACGGTAATACAAACCTTCTGTAACAATATTAAAACAATCACCATTATTACTGTTACATCCAAAGTTCGCGAGATTTTGCCCTGCTGTTACTGCCGGAGCAGGAGATAATACGATATTATCCCACCAATCCTGGCTTGCTCCTGGATAGATCATATTAACTGCAACATTATTCATGTTTAAGTTAGCAGGACCAACATTTTGAAGATCGCTTATGATCATAAAAGCTTCTGCAAAAGAAGATGCAGCACACGCCGACCAACCGGTTAATGCATTTGTTTGTGTTCCTCCTTGTCCAACTTGACAACCGTCACCAATTAGAATGTGTCCGGTGTATGCCATAGTTGGATCTGTATATACGATCACAAGACTTGCTCCATCCATATCGTTACCCGGAGTGGAAATACTTGTTGGAATACCGGAAACCATATAATTTCCGTTACCTGTAATTAACGCTGTAACATCGGCGCGATAGTTATAAGTTCCTGTGTATCCCCAACATTTGTCAATATGATTTCCAATTGGTGTCATAGGAAAAACAGAAGGAGTAGCAAGAGGATTTACCATCGTTGTGCTAAAGGCAATTCCGTTTCCGGATCCTCCAACATATAAAAAAGCTTTTAAAATTGTTTTACAAGGGGGAATTCCGGCGATAGCAATAGCAACCGGTTGATTTGCTGCTGCAGGGAAATAACGTTTACCTGTTTTTACTTCACCTAATACATAATTTAATCCACAAGCAGATGCAAAATAAGTTGTAGCATTTGTACCGTTACCATTATTAATTTGATTGTTACCACCACCTTTTGGATTTGATGAATTAGGATTTGGAATATTGATCGCCACACACGTAGCTGAACAGGTTCCTAACATGCTAGGATTCCAGTTTGCTACTTGCGTTGGATTTAAATTGATCTGCGCCTTCGTAGATCCAAAAAGAATTAATAATGCCGAAACAAAAAGCGTAAATTTTATCTTCATATTAAATAATATTCTAGTTAGTGACCGAAGAATCAGTAAAGAGCTGATTATCAACCTGTTTAAGTTACATAATAGTTATTAAAAATGCCATTTGTTCGCTCAGCCATAAGAATGATTTACTCACGCTAACTGCGTTTTTAAACAATGAGATATTAACATGCTGGTTATGAGGCTCTCGCTTGATGAGTTTAAGCATAAAAAAAACACCGGTCATTGAGCCGGTGTTTTTTTAAATTAAAATTTTGGAAATTTATTTCAACAAAGTTACATGTCCTGTTTTAGTATGTTTTTTACCATCGAGTGCAGTGTATTTGACAAGATAACTGTACACATCATTTTTACTGAGTACATCTTTGTAAGTTCCATCCCAACCGGTTGTTTGGTTATCGTCGTGATAAATTTGTTCACCCCAACGATCAAAGATAGTAACTTGTATTTCCGATATTCCAATACCATATACTAAGAATGTATCATTCAATCCATCAAAGTTTGGCGTAAATATGTTTGGTATGTAAACACTGTACTCATTTGTTATTTCAATATTCACATCGTCAGTAGCTCTGCAACCATATTCGCTCACAGCTTGTATTTGATAAACACCGCTTTGTTTGGTGAAGAATTGAGAGTTAGGACAAACTTTACATAAGATACCATCACCTAAGATCCAACTTAATGTGCCTGTTCCTTTTGCATTCAAATACATTGGCTCATCGGCATTAAAGGTTAGATCCGGTCCTGCATCAACCACAGGCATTGGATAAACTTTCACCAACACCGTTGCTTTCCCTTCACAATTACCTCCGTTAGAAACACGCACGGTATATTCGGTAGTTATTTTAGGACTCGCATAAGGTTGAGCAATCAATGAATTACTTAATCCCGCAGCGGGTACCCAGATGTAAGTATTACTTCCACCTGCAGTTAATCTTACCGATTCACCTTCGCAAATAACAACACTGTTATTTACCGAAGCAGTTACTTGCGGCACAACTTCCACTAGAATTTCTTTAGTGAATGCGCAACCAACAGTACCTGTAAAGTTCACACCGGTCACAGTATAGTTGGTAGAAATGGTAGGACTCACAATTGCATAATTAGCAACTGTTGAATCAGCCATTGGTTCCCAGCTATAGCTTTGCGCTCCTGAAGCAAAGATGGTTGATTTATTACCGATACAAATTTTTGGTGCACTGGTTGTAAGATTCAATACCGGTTTTTGTAAAACAATTATTGGAACACTTAACGAGGCTGTACAAATTCCGTTCGTGCCAATTAATGTATAGTTCATAGATGAAGTAGGATTTGCTACCACAAAGTTTGAACTGCCACTGCTTAATCCATAAGGAGGGGTCCAAGTATATGAACTTGCACCGTTAGCATTAATGTTTGTTTTATCGCCTATGCAAATAACTGTTCTATCACATATCGCTTGCAGGGTAGGTAATTGTATCACCGATACCTGACGCACAGCTGTGGAAGTACACGTTGCAGCTTCACCTACTACCACATAATTTGTAGTTACCATTGGCGAGGCAATAACGTTTGCACCAAATGCTGAACTTAAAGAGTTAGAAGGAGACCATGTATAATTTGTTGCACCAAATGCACTTAAACCAATGGCACTTCCTGCGCAAATGGTAGGATTCACAGGAGCAATAACGATCACAGGATTTGCAACCACATCTATAGTTCCTGTTTGTGTGGTACTGTTACAATTTAAACTTGTTCCTATCACACTGTAAACAGTGGTGTTTGCCGGAGTTCCAATAACTGAACTTCCTGTAGATTGATTTAAGGTATTAGATGGCGACCACACATAGGTTGTAGCACCACTGGCATTTAAGGTTGCACTTGTTCCTAAACACATGCTCGCTGATGTTACAGCAATAACAGGATTTGGAATGGCGATAACCGTAAAGCTTGCAATGTTTGTACAAGTTCCTACAGTACCAATTACTGTTCCTGAACCTATTGGTGTATTTGGAATGGCAGTAACAATAACATTTGGTCCTGAATTTGTGCTGTTACCAATTCCTGTAAATCCTATCCAGTTATAAGTAGTAGCACCACTGGCGGTCACATTTATTTGATTCACCGAACCGTTGAAATTATTCATACACATGCTACCATTACTCAATCCAATATTTATTATTGGTAAAGGAATAACAGTTACAGTTCTAGCTGCAGTGTTTGTACAGGTTGCTGCTTCACCAATTATTGAATAAACAGTTGTTACTGTTGGATTAACCGTTACTGCGTTACCAACTGTTGAGCTGATAGTAGAGTTTGGACTCCATGTATAATTAGTAGCACCATTTGCTGTAAGAACTATTGAACCACCAAAACAAATGGTTGGTGTAACCGGTGCAATACTTACGGTAGGATTATTTACTACAGTTGCTGTTGCATTTTGTGTTTGACCTTGACAACCAACGCTGCTTCCAATAACACTATACATTGTTGTTACAGCAGGAGAGGCAATAACCACCGGACCATTCGCTGTGTTTAATGTTGCACTTGGACTCCATGTGTATGTTTGTGCATTGGCTGCAGTTAAACTTACACTTGTACCTGCGCACATACTTCCACTTGTTGTAGCAATGATAGGATTAGGGATCGCATTCATTGTGAACGTTGCTGTACTGGTACAAGTACCATTAGCACCTAACACGCTTCCTGATATAATTGGATTTCCATTAGATGTTCCAATGATCATAGATCCATTTAATGTATTTGTGGTTAAACCTACAATAGTGTTCCATGTATAACTTGCCGCGCCATTTGCAGTTAAGGATACAGTGTTTGGTGAACCGTTGAAGTTATTCATACACAATGTTGGACTACTTGGTACAATTGTAATTGTAGGAAGTGGCAGAACACTCACTGTGATATTTGCTACATGTGTACAGGTTGCTTGCGAACCAAGTACAGAGTAGGTAGTAGTTACTGTTGGATTAGCTGTTGTGTTTGGTCCAAGCGTTGTAGTTAATGCAATGTTCGGACTCCATGTATAGGTTGTTGCATTTGCAGCCGTTAAATTAATGGAGTTACCTAAACAAATAACCGCAGGATTTGGATTAATAACTACAGTTGGATTAGCAACAACGTTTGCAGTTGCATTTTGTGTTTGACCTTGACAGCCTACACTTGATCCAATGATACTATATACAGTTGTTACCGCAGGAGATGCAATAACACTTGGTCCGTTCGAAGTATTTAATGTTGCACTTGGACTCCATGTATACGTTGTAGCATTGCTTGCTGTTAAGTTCACGCTTGTTCCCGCGCACATACTTCCTGATGTGGTAGCAATAGTTGGATTTGGAACAACTGTAATTGTATATACCGCTTGATTTGTACATGTTCCTGCTGTTCCCAGAACTGTCATGGTTGCAACAATAGGAACTGAAGTTACAGGTGGCGTAATAACTAATGGATTACTATTTAATGTTGGAGCACCTGAGAAACCTGCAGGTAAGGTCCATACATAAGTTCCCGCGCCACTTGCTGTTAATGTTGTTGTGTTTGGTGAACCATTAAAGTTTTGTGAACACAATGTATTTGTTCCAACAACGGCCACAGTTGGTAAACCAATTACCGATACTTGCACGGTTGCTAAATTTGTACACGTTGCTTGTGATCCAAGAACAGAGTATGTTGTTGTTACTGTTGGATTAGCTGTTGTAAATGCAGTGTTGGTACTTGTTAAGGCAATGTTGGGACTCCAGGTATACGTTGTTGCACCCGCTGCTGTTAAGTTGATAGAACTTCCTAAACAGATCAATGCAGGATTTGGATTTATGGTCACGGTTGGATTTGGAACAACACTCGCTGTTGCATTTTGTGTTTGACTCTTACATCCAACACTGCTTCCAATGATACTATATACCGTTGTTACGGCAGGTGATGCAATAACACTTGGTCCGTTTGGCGTGTTCAATGTTGCTGCAGGTGTCCATGTATAGGTTGTAGCATTGCTTGCTGTTAAGTTCACACTTGTTCCCGCGCACATACTTCCACTTGTGGTAGCAATAGTTGGATTTGGAACAACAGTAATTGTATACACCGCTTGATTTGTACAAGAACCTGCTGTTCCTAGAACTGTCATAGTTGCAACAATTGGAACTGAAGTTACAGGTGGTGTGATCACTAATGGATTACTATTTAATGTTGGAGATCCTGAGAAACCTACAGGCAATGTCCATACATAAGTAGCGGCACCACTTGCAGTAAGTGTTGTTGTGTTTGGAGAACCGTTAAAGTTTTGCGAACATAATGTATTTGTTCCTGCAATACTTACGGTTGGCAGACCAACAACTGAGACAGTGATAGAAGCAATGTTTGTACATGTAGCTTGTGATCCAAGAACAGAGTAGGTTGTTGTTATGGTTGGACTAGCTGTAGTGTTTGCTGTGTTGGTGCTTGTTAAAGCAACATTTGGACTCCATGTATATGTTGTAGCATTACTTGCTGTTAAGTTGATCGAACTTCCTAAACAAATAAGTACAGGATTTGGATTTATTACAACAGTAGGATTTGGTACAACTGTTACCGTTGAATTTTGTGTTTGACTCTTACAACCAACACTACTTCCGATCACAGAATATACGGTTGTATTTGCAGGGTTTGCAATTACAACAGGACCTGTTGTTGTATTTAAATTTGTTGGCGGACTCCAAGTATACGTTGTAGCATTGTTCGCTGTTAATGTTACTTGAGTTCCCGCGCACATACTCGCTGAGTTAACAGTGATAGTTGGATTTGGATTAACCGTAACTGTATACACTGTTTGATTTGTACAAGTTCCAACAGTTGCCACTACGGTCATTGTTGCCACAACTTGCACTGCAGTTACAGGTGGTGTTAGTGTGATAGGATTGCTGCTTAAATTTGGTGTTGCTGAAAAACCGGGAGGCAGCGTCCATACATAAGAGTTTCCTCCCCCGGCAGTAAGTGTTGTTGTATTGATAGAAGCATTAAAGTTTTGTGAACACATCGTATTTGTTCCAACGATATTGGCCGTTGGATTTGCAATAACAGAAACGTTTGCCACTGCACTGTTGGTACAGCCTTGTGCGCTTGTTACAACAACAGTATAGTTTCCGCTATGTGTAACTTGTGCGTTTGCAAAGGATGGATTTTGAACCGGAGTGTTGAACGCATTTGGTCCCGTCCATGCAAATGCAGTTCCTGTTATCGCCGTTAAAGTAAATGTTGAACCTACGCATGTGGTTGGATTATTTACTACAACAACTGGAAGAGGATTCACAACAACGGTTGCAACCGCAGTTCCTACACAACCTAATGTGTTTGTTCCGCTCACTGTATAAATAGTTGTTACGGCAGGAGTGGCAATAACCGGATTTCCATTAGGAGAACTTAATGTGGCAGAAGGTGTCCATGTATATGTATTTCCACCTACTGCTGTAAGTGTTGCCGATTTACCTAAGCAAATGCTCGCACTGTTCACAGCTAATGTAGTTGAACTTGCAGGGATCACAGCAAGCGCTGTTCCGGTTAAACAGCCGGTTGCATCGGTAACTGTTACAGTATAATTTCCGGGAGCAACGTTGGTGATCACCGAAGTATTTAAAGCGGATGGTGTCCATGTATATGTGTAAGGCGCATTTCCGCCTGTTACAATTGCAGTTGCAGAACCGATGGTACATGAAGAAGACACAACCGTATTAACTGTCATTCCGCCTGCAGTACATACGTTACAGTTTGTTCTCCAATATAAAGCTTCAGTTACTATGTTATAACAATCGGCTGTATTAGTGCAACCAAATAAACAATTGTTTTGTCCTGCAGTAACAGGGTTGGCCGGACCAACAATATTATCCCACCATTTGTTTGACGCTGCAGGATATGAAAAATTGTACGCAGCGCTATTCATTTGACAACCCGTAGCAATAATATTTTGCAAGTCACTAATAATATAAAAACATTGCGCAAATGTTGAGTTACCACACGAGTTAAAACCGGTAAGTGTATTAGCAAGTGTACCAGTGGTTGAGGCGTTCACCTGACAGCCATCACCAACAACAATATGTCCTGTATAAACTTGTGTCGGGTCAGAATAAATGATCACTAAACTCGCGCCATCCATATCGTTACCGGGTGTGCTAATACTTGTTGGAATTCCTGATAGAACATAATTTCCATTACCTGAAATTAATGCGGTCACATCGGCTCTGTAATTATAAGTTCCGGTATATCCCCAGCATTTATCAAGGTGATTACCTATCGCTGTCATTGGGAAAACGGAATTAGTTGCAACAGGATTTGTCAAGCTGGTACTAAATGCAAGACCATTACCTGAACCACCAATGTATAAATATGCTTTTAAAATTTGTTTACAAACAGGAAGGCCCGCAATATTCATTGTCACAGGTTGATTTCCTCCGGGAGGAAAATAACGTTTACCGGTTTTAACTTCGCCTAAAACATAATTCAATCCGCATGCTGTCATTGTGTAAATAGTAGCAACTGTACCATTGCCATTATTGATCTGATCATTTCCTCCACCTTTTGGATTTGTTGAATTAGGATTGGGAATATTAAGTGCCATGCAAGTAGCTTGGCATGTTCCTAACATATTAGGATTCCAGTTAGCTGCTTGTGTTGGATTTAAATTAATTTGCGCGCGCATGGATCCAAAAAGGATCAACAAGGCTGAAATAAAAAAAGTAAATTTTATCTTCATGTTAATTTAATATTCTAGTAAGCGATGTTAAACAGTAAATAACTGATAATCAATCCCTTTAAGTTACATAATAGTTATTAAAAATGGTAGTTTACTCACTCAATCGTGAGGTGGTTTGACCAAGGTAAAATCAATTTTAGCTCAATTGGATATTAACAAGGGGTATTCTAAACGCTTTTAATTGTATTGCGACAATAAAAAAACGCCGATCATTTGACCGGCGTTCTTTTAAAGAGGAATTTTAATTTTTTATTTTAATAAAGTTACGTGACCTGATTTAGTATGTGTTTTTCCATCAAGTGAAGTGTACTTGATCAAGTAAGGATAAACATCATTTTTAGATATTTTACCTTTGTAAACGCCATCCCAACCTTTTAACTGATCATTAGATGAGAATAATTTTTCGCCCCAACGATCGAAGATGATCATTTCAAATTTAGTTAATCCTGTTCCGTAAACGATGAAGACATCATTCAATCCGTCTTCGTTAGGAGTAAAGATATTTGGAATGTAGATGTTGTAATTTGTTGTTACTTCAACACACACTTCATCATCAGCAATACAATTGAAATTATTTGTAGCTCTTATTTTATAACATCCGCTTGTCTTAGGCATGATCTGTGAATTAGGACATACATTACAGAAAATACCTTCACCAGCTATCCAGGTTAACGTTCCGCTTCCGTTTGCATTTAAATACATTGGCTCATCTAAGTTAACCACGAAATCTTCGCCTGCATAAACTGTTGGAGTTGGATTAACGCGAACATTTACTGTTGCAGGAACTGTACAATTACCGTAGTTAGAAATATTAACCGTATACATTGTAGACACGGTTGGATTTGCTACAGGACTGGCAAGCGTTCCATCATTCAATGAATTTGAAGGTGTCCAGCTATACGTATTACTTCCGCTCGCAACAAGCTTAGTGCTTTGTCCGTTACATATTGTGGCACTTGCACTCACATTTGGAGTGATCTTAGGAAGAACTTCTATCAAGATCTCTTTTGTCATTGTACAATTGATACCATATCCGGTATTTACACCCATGATAGTATAATTTGTGGATACTACAGGATAAGCTTGTGAAGCAGTAGTATTTGGATTAGACAATCCAGCTAACGGAGTCCATGAATACGATTGTGCACCTGTTGCAAAAATTGTTGTGGTTTGCGTTTCACAAATTTTACTTACCGGAGAAGAGATATTTAAATTAGGGAATGGAACTACATACACAGTTACCTGCCCAAATGCAATACAAGCGCCATTATTACCTGAGATATTGTAAATGGTTGTAACATTTGGTGAAGCGATGACATGATTACCCGAATTTACATTTAAGCCAACCACTGGCGACCACGAATATGAACTTGCACCATTAGCAAAAATATTTACACTGCTGTATTGGCAAATTGAATAAGTAGTAGCAGGCGTTGGAAGAATGCTAGGTAAAGTAATAACAGATACTTGATAAGCTGCGGTGGTTGTACAAGTTGCGGCTTCACCAATTATAATATAATTTGTAGTAATGGTTGGCGATGCCGTAACGTTTGGTCCGTTAGGAACGCTTAATGAGTTAGCCGGCGACCAAGTATAATTAGTTGCGCCACTCGCAGTTAAGTTTAAACTATTCCCAAAACAAATGGTATTAGTTAAAGGCGCCACGTTTACAGTTGGATTTGCTACAACTGTTACAGTGGTAGTTTGAGCAGCACTGTTACAACCTAAACTTGTACCTATTATACTATATATTGCTGTGGTAGGTGTATTTGCAATAACAGTTGAACCAGTGTTGCTACTTAAAGATGCAGATGGTGTCCATGTAAATGAACTTGCATTACTTGCCGTAACGGCAACTGTATTTCCTGCACAAACACTAGGACTTGTAACTGTTATAGTTGGATTTGGAATAATGAGAACAGTATACATTGCCGAAGCAGAACATGTTCCGTTAGATCCAATTACCGTTATCGAACCAATGGGAGAAGGTGGTATTGAAGTTAAAGAAATGAATGGTTGAGTTGTTGACGTATATGTATTTGCCACTGCACTGAAATTGGTCCATGTATAATTTGGAGCACCCGACGCTGTTAAGCTCACAGAATTCAAAGAAGCATTAGTATTCCACATACACATCGAAGGGCTTGTAGCCGCAATAGTTACTGTTGGGCTTTGTGCAATAAATACAACCGATGTTCCAGTACACGCTGTTGCCGTACTTGATATAGCACAGGTATAGCTACCCGGACCATTAATAGTTATGGTTGGCGTATTATTTGGTCCGACTATACTTGGACCGCTCCATAAATATGTATTAGTTGGGCTGCTTGGCGCTGTCCAAATATTTGTTGGGCTTCCAACTCCGGCACACGTTGGTGCAGTAATAGTTGGAATAATTGCAGTTAATGGTTGCACAAAAATAGTATCAGGTCCATTTCCGGGAGCTGCGGCGCAAACCTCAAATCCGGCATTACATTGACCGTAATTATATTTACATGTATAAGAATTTCCGGTAACAGCAGGAGTTACAATAACAGAGTTTCCTGTTGCAATTGGAACGGGATTTCCAACTAAATACCAATTGATCGTAGGACTAACAACTGCTCCATTTGGTGTCCATCTCCAACCTTCGTTAGCTGCGGTCCAATTAGTACAATTTCTTCCTGGAGCTGTAATAGCTATAGTACCCGGTAAATTATGAATTGTTTGAACACCATTTCCATTGGCCCAACCCGGACAGTTTGGTACAACTTGAAGATGATTTTCAATTACATTTGTTGCCTCATAAAGTACAATTTGAAACTTTCCAATTAAGTTAGTACACGAGAACATAGGAGTGTTCCAAGTTACAACGAGTCTTCTGCAAGGAGCTGTACCAACAGTTTGATACCAATTGTCTTGACCTGCAGTAACGCTTGGATTCCAATCTTTCCAAGGACCCATGATACAATCATGAGGAGTACCGGCTGCTGCAGTTGGAACAGGATTAGTGAACCAAGTGTTTGGTTGACCTCCTGTAAATGAGATCCAACCATTTGAACCGATCCAGAATTGAGAATAGGTATTACCAAAGAAACAGAAATTGAATCCTATTGGAAAGGGCCCTAGATTAGAGTCATCTGAAAGTGTTATGCCGGTTGCACCAACAGTAGGTTGGTACGCAAAAGGAATATTAGTAAGCGCATACGTGTTTGTTTGCTTAGCAGTAACCGTAGTTGGTAAACATGTAGCAAAATTCGCGTTTAGCGTTGCCTGTGTTTGACCGCAAGGTAAATATTGGTCGGGCCCAAGACTAGGGCAATTACTTTGTGCAAATGCACCGCTTAACCCTAAAGTTAGCAATGCTGCAAATAAAGATTTTTTGATAGTATTGTTCATACCACAAATATAGCTATAGAATGAACGCCTGCCCTAACTATAAAGTTTAATTTGAGGTCAACTTATTGAATATAAGCTGTGGATGAGTAAACCAATAATTTGTTAAAATAACCAGGGTTTAATGCTTGGTGAAACCCCTTTTTGACTGATTAAATGATACGATCGGAATCCCATTGCTCGAGATAATCGGCAATTTTTCGGAGGAAAGTGCCACCCAAAGACCCGTCAACTACCCTATGATCATATGAAAGTGAGAGGAACATAAAGTGACGAATACCGATCATATCTCCTTGCGGCGTTTCAATTACAGCCGGCTTTTTCTTGATAGTTCCTACTGCAAGAATAGCAACTTGTGGCTGCAAAATGATTGGAGTTCCCATCACATTTCCAAAATTACCCACGTTTGTTACCGTAAAAGTTCCACCTTGAATTTCATCAGGTAAAAGTTTATTGGCACGCGCTCTTGATGCAAGATCGTTCACGCTTTTTGTTAAGCCTAAAAGATTTTTTTCGTCCGCATTTCTGATAACAGGTACAATTAAATTTCCTGATGGCAATGCGGCGGCCATTCCAATATTTATTGACTTACGCTTAATTATTTTTGAACCTGTTTGATCAACAGAAACATTGATCATTGGGAAATCTTTAATTGCTTTTGCAACAGCTTCAATGAAAAGAGGGGTATAGGTCATTTTTTC
>JAHEYC010000051.1:0-12355 GCA_023251775.1 Sphingobacteriaceae bacterium
GTCTACCGCATTTGGATGTACAACATCCAAAACAATACAGATCATTGTAAATCCTACACCAACTGTTACGGCAACTGCATCTCCTTCTAATATTTGTAATGGAGGTAGCACAACTTTAACTGCAACCGGTGCAACTACCTATACTTGGAATCCTGGCGCTGTTGTTGGAGGAACTATTGTTGTTACGCCAACCACCACAACAATTTATACTGTTACAGGAACAACCGGTTTATGTTCTTCAACAAGAACAGTTCAGGTGAATGTTGGTACAACACCAACTGTTACTGCAACTGCAAGTCCTACTTTAAAATGCGGACCAAATCCTGCAACATTAACTGCGAGTGGAGCTACAACTTATACTTGGAATCCCGGTGCTTTAGTTGGTGCAACTGTGGTAGTTAATCCGGCTGCAACAACAGTTTATACAGTTGTTGGTGCAAATGGATCATGTACAAGTATTGCTACAGTAACATTATTCTTCTCGCCATTACCTGCGGTAAATGCATTTGCGAATCCAAACTTTATTTGTAGTGGTAGTTCAAGTACATTAACCGGTGTTGGTGCTGTATCTTACACTTGGCAGCCGGGTGCAATGACAGGTCAAACCGTTGTTGTTACTCCAACAGCTACTACAATTTATACGGTTACAGGTTCTAATGCCGCTGGTTGTACAAATACTGCAACGCGTACTGTTAACGTACTTCCTACGCCAACAATTACACCTGTTGCAAACCCAACTGCTATTTGTGCAGGAAGTTCTTCTACGCTTACAGTAACCGGTGCAAATACATATACATGGTTCCCTGGACCTACAACTGGTTCAAACATTGTTGTGAGCCCAACTACAACAACAATTTATACTGTTACAGGAACACAAGGCCCATGTTCAAATACAAAAACTTTAACACTCATAGTTAATCCAACACCGACATTAATAACTATTACAGCGAGCAGTACTTTAGTATGTGCGAGTTCGCCTGTCACATTAACTGCATCTGGTGCGAATAGTTATACTTGGCAACCGGGACCTTCTGTTGGAGCAATTATTGTAGTGAATCCATTAGTTACAACTACGTACACAGTTACAGGCGCTAATTTAAGTGGCTGTACTAAAACTGCGGCAATTACAATTAGTATTAGTCCTGGTCCAACAATAACTATTAACGCCACAAGTAATACAATTTGTGCAGGAACAACTGTAACATTAACGCCTTCGGGCGCTACTGCATATACACTTTTCCCTAGCGCTGCTACAGGAACTGTGTTTGCTGTAACACCTACGGTTACTACAACGTATACGGTGCTTGGTGCAAATGCTGTGGGATGTCCTGGTGTGAACACAATTCAGATCGTTGTAAATCCAATTCCTGTCGTTACGATCACGATAGTGCCAACAAATTCAATTTGTATTGGAACTACTGCAACGTTAACAGCGAGCGGCGCGAATACTTACACTTGGTTAACATCACCGTTTGCTTTAACTGCCACAATTGTTGATACACCAACCAGTACAACATTATACACGGTTGTTGCAACAAGTTCGGCGGGATGCGTAAGTTCGCAAACTGCCATTATTTACGTTACACCAATTCCAACAATTACAGTTGTAGGTTCAAGTAGTGTGGTATGTCAAAGCGGAACAGTTTCGTTAACCGCTAGCGGCGCTTCAAACTATACATGGATGCCTGGAAATTTAACCGGTACTACCGTTATTGTGAATCCAACAGTTACAACTGTGTATACTGTTACAGGAAATAATGGAGGTTGTAATGGTACTGCTACTATACAAATTAATGTAACGCCTGGTCCGCAAAATGTAACTGCATCTGCAACAGGAACGATAACATGTTTTGTTTCTACTGTTGGATTATTAGGAAATACCACAAGTACAAATGTGACTTATTTCTGGAATGGTCCATTAGCGTATACTTCTTCGGTTCAAAATCCAACACCAATAACACAACCTGGAACATATACATTAACTGTAACAGATCTTAATACAGGATGTCCGTTATCAGTAACATGCGCTGTAATTGGAAATACAACTATTCCTAATTTCAGTGTTGCAGTTTCGGGTAATTTAGGATGTAATACCACTGTAACATTAATGGCTTCTTCGTCAACATCCGCCGGTATTACTTATACATGGTCAGGTCCGGGAAGCTTTACATCTGCCATTCAAAATCCAACTATAAATGTTGGAGGTGATTATACAGTAAGTGCGTTCGACATCACAACAGGTTGTGTTGGAAGTTTAACTATATCTGTTCTTACAGATACAAGTTTACCAATTATTTCTGCAACTATTATTCCTGCAACGTGTACCGGAACATCAACAAACAATGATGGTACAATTATTTTAGGACCTAATGGTGTAAAATATGATCTGGTGATAGGTGCCACTTATACGGGTAGTGCAACTTACTTAACGGCAATATCAATTCCAACCAATGGCATTATCACAAATACACTTACTAATCCAAGTTTCACAACGGCATACACGGTAAGGATATTTGGATTTAATGGATGTTTCAAGGATACAACACTCATCCTTCAGCCGATCAATTGCTTTAATAATATATTTGGTTTAACTAAAGCGGCGAGTACTCCAAGTTTAATAAATAATAAATACGAAGTAACATTTACTGTAACTGCTGTAAATGCATCGTTTGCGAATCTTACCAATGTAATTTTAAATGAGAATTTAAGTTCTGCATTCCCTATGCCAACAACGTATACAATTATTAGCCCACCTGTTGTTACCTCGCAAGGAAGTAGTTTAACTATCAATCCTGCATTTAACGGTTCAACACAAATAAGCTTAACGTCTCCTGCAACAAGTACATTGTTATCTGCTAAGCGCGATACAATTGTATTTAAGGTTCGCTTTGAACCAAAAGGATTCTTTGGTCCGTATTTTAATTCGGTCATTGGTTTTGCAAATGATATCAATAGTTTAGTTGTAACTGATAGTTCGAACGATGGATTCTCTTGGGATCCTGATATGGATGGTTTCCCAACCAATAATAATATTCCAACGGTCATCAACATCACTCCAAACACGCGCTTAGGTATTTCTAAGGCAGGATCGTTATCACAAAAATTAAGTGATAATAGTTACGACATCACTTATATTGTTACTGTGAAGAATTTTGGTAACGATAGTTTGAAATTTGTTCAGGTAAAAGATAGTATCAATAAAACAGTACCTCTTCCTGCTAGCTTTACAATTAAGAATGCACCAACGGCGACAGGAACATTATTAACTGTGAACTCTGCTTTTAACGGCTTAACGGATATTAATCTCTTAAGTGGATTAAATACTTTAGCACCGGGTGATGTTGATTCTATACGATTTACCATTAATGTGAAACCGGATACAGTTACTGTGTTCAGAAATACTGCGATGGGTTATGCGGTCAATCAGTTCTCAACGGCCACTCGAGATTCATCACAAACAGGATATAACCCTGACGTGAATGGAAACGGTAATCCTAATGAGGTGAGCGATAGTGATCCTACAGTGATCGTTATTCCTTCTTCTGATCTGTTCGTACCTGAGGTATTCACACCTAACGATGATGGTAAGAACGATAAGTTTGTTATCAAAGGATTGAACGGAAGAAAAGTGAAACTCACTGTGTTCAACCGTTGGGGTAATAAAGTTTACGAGAAAGGTGAATACGACAATTCATGGAATGGTTATCCAAATACGAACGGATTGATATTAGGAAATAATAAATTACCGCAAGGAACTTATTATTATATCCTCGAGTTCGACGATGGTAAGGATAAACCAATGACAGGTTATGTAGTATTACAATATTAATTATAGATGAAAAAATTTATGATGAAAATAAAATTTATGAATAGAGCTATCGCAGTGATGCTCTTCATGCTTGTAAGTTTTGTGGGAAAAGCGCAATACGATGCCATGTTCACACAATACATGTTCAACGAGATGTTCATTAATCCTGCTTATGCGGGAAGCAAGGATGCCATGGCGGTAAATCTTTTACATCGTCAGCAATGGCTTAATTTTCCCGGACGTCCGGTAACAACAACGTTCTCGTTGCACGGGCCATTAATGAATAATAAAATGGGATTGGGTTTAAGTGTGTTGAACGAGCGCATTGGAAAGTTGAATCGTAATTTAATATATGCAAGTTATGCGTACCGTGTTAAGACCGATAAAAAGGGAACATTAGCTTTAGGGTTAAATGCAGGGATCCATAATCAAGTAAATAAATTATCAGAGTTAAAAGCTACGGATATTGGTGATGTTCAGATATCTCAAAATACACCAAGTTATAATGCACCTAATTTTGGTTTTGGTGTGTATTATAATACGCAGAAATTTTATGCAGGCGTTTCTATTCCAAGAATGATAGATGATGGATTTATGTTTGATAATAGTGGTGCTTTTAAGCAAAGAATTAGTTTTAATATATCTAAATTCCATTATTACATCACCACTGGATATGTGTTTGAGATAAATGAAGATCTAAGGGTTAAACCACAAGCTATGATAAAAGTGGTTGCAAACGCTCCCATTCAATATGAAGTGAATGTGAATTTCTTGATCAAGAGTATTCTCTGGGCGGGCGCTTCCTATCGTAGTGGTTCAAACGTATCAGCAATTGTAGGTTATCAAGTAAATCCTCAATTCATTGTAAGTTATTCGTATGATTACGGACTGAACGCCATCCAAAAATATTCACAAGGATCGCACGAGATCGCTTTAGGATATTTATTCTCATACAAACAAAAATCAGTTGTTACACCACGATATTTCTAACATGAAAAAGTTTTTTAAATTCATAGCGCTTTTAAGTTTATCGGCCTCAGCCCAAAATCCATCTATGGTTGTAGGTGATAAATTATATGTGCGAAAATTGTACGCCGAAGCAATTCCAAAATACGAAAAGGTATTAAAGAAAGATAGTTCTAATATTGATGCTCTTACAAAATTGGGCGAGTGTTATCGTTTGACCAATAATATAAACGGACAAGCCTTATGTTACGGCAAATTGGTTAATGCAGGTTCAGCAAGCGATATTCAAAAATTGCTTTATGGAAAAGCGTTGATGGAAAAAGGGAATTACGAGCAGGCAAAAGGTTTATTTTCATCATATACTGCCGATAGCAGAGGATCCAATTATGTAAAGGGGATCACTAATATGGAGAAAATGAATAAGAATGCCGATGCTTATGTTGTTATTTCGGCACCTTTTAATTCAACCGACGATGATTTTGCTGCAATAAAATTTGGAGAGAATACCGTTTTTACTTCTTCACGAACTAAGTCAACCTGGATCACTAAACATCATGGCTGGACCGACAAGCAATACTATAATGCCTACGCAACTAGTCGTGATATGAATGGGGAATACATAAAGCCACAAGAATTTTTGGATGATATCAATTCAAAGTTCAATGATGGTCCATTGTGTATTGGCAAAGATCTAACCACAATTTATTTTACGCGCAACAGTTATGGAAAAAGGAATAAAAGTACCGATGGTACTTATAAATTAAGGATATTCAAAGGTACTATCGTTGGCAATTCCTTGTACCAACCAATGGATCTTAACTTTAATAACAATAATTACAATTGCGCACATCCTGCCATTTCTTACGATGGCAGTACTTTATATTTTGCTTCCGATATGCCGGGTGGTTTTGGAGGAATGGATCTTTATTTAAGCGTAATGCAGCCCGATAGTTCGTGGGGAACCCCAATTAATTTAGGAGACAAAGTGAATACAGTAGGAAATGAGATGTTCCCTTTTGTCACACTAGATAACATACTTTATTTTGCTTCGGATGGTTTGGAAGGCTTGGGAGGTTTAGATGTTTACGAAACAAAACTGAAAGAAGGAAAACCTTCGCGCGTTTACAATATGGGAAAACCGGTAAATAGCGAGCATGATGACTTTGCATTTTATATTGACGGCGACCCAAATATTTTTCCTGCGAATGGTTTTGTTAGTTCTAACCGCAACAAAGATGGTATGGACGATGATGTGTATAACATGCAGATCTTAAGAAAAGTTTCTCGTGGTAAAAATGTTACTTTCCTCTTGAAAGATAAAGACAATGGCGAAATGCTACCGAATGTAAAATTACGTTTGAATGGCGATACAGGCACAACAAATGATAAAGGCGAATTTGCTTATTTAATAGAAGATGATATTGATTATAGGATCGGAGCGAATAAGGAAAAATATTTTGACGCGGCCGATTCGTTAAATACAAAAAGTTCGGAACTCGACGAATTCACTAAAACAATTTTAATGGAGAGAGATCCAAATCTTTCTTTCTTGGCTTTTGTAACAGATGCAAAAACAAATGAAGGATTAGCTGATGTGAATATTAAAATAAAGGACCTATTTACAAAACAAACATTTGATAGTACGTTAACTTCAGGCAATGGTGAATACAGAAAATCATTGAAAGGTAGGAAAATAGGAGATAAGCTTGCATACGAAATAACTCTGGAAAAGAAGGGCTATGTGACCAACGTATTGAATTATACGGCCGAGATAAAAAAAGAAGGCGAGATCAAATTGCATGAGGAATTAAAAATGACCTTAGGAAAAGCGCTAGTTGGTGTGGATCTTGCTAAGATCATTGAGATAAAACCAATTTATTTTGATCTTGGAAAATCGAAGATCAGACCTGATGCTGCGATCGAATTAGATAAGGTTGTTAAGATCATGAACGAATATCCTAATATGTATATCGAATTAGGAGCGCATACTGATTGTAGAGGAGTTGCCGGCGCCAATAAAAAATTATCCGATTCACGCGCAAAAGCATCAGCAGCTTATATCATATCAAAAGGTAAATTCAAAAAAGATCGCATTCTTGGTAAAGGCTATGGTGAATTAAAATTATTGAACGCTTGTGCTTGCGAGGGTAAGATACAACCAAAATGTTCGGAAGAAGAACATGCGGTTAACCGTCGTACTGAATTCATCGTTACCAAAATGAAATAGACCTATGAGAGTTATAATCACTCTTGTACTTTCTTTTTTTATTTATGGATCTTATTTCTCGCAGATCATAAACAGCAGTTTTATTGCACCTGATACAGTTTGCGTTAATCAAACATTTACTATTCAGAATACATCAACGGGTTCAATTAGTTCAAGCTATTGGAGTTTTTGCGCTAGCGCAACATCCACTATTTCTCAAGCTGTTAACTTAGGGTTTGATCCAATGTTGGATAGTCCAACTTTTCTCTCTATACAGAACGATGGTGGAAACTATTACATGTTCGTTTCAAATAATAATCCCGGAGCAATTTCTCGCTTAGCATTTGGAAACAGTTTAAATAATATTCCGGTTAGTACCAATCTTGGCAACTTTAGTAATTCAACACCAATAAATGGCGAAGGTATTTTTATAGAGAAGGAAGGCGCAAATTGGTTTGGCGTTTGTTTAGGCGGACCACAAGGTTCGGATAGGATATGCAGAATTAGTTTTGGTACGAGTTTAGCTAATACCCCTACCGTGGTGAACATGGGTAACATTGGAGCCATGTTCTATTCAACCCGATTACAAATAGTACACTCAGGTGGAAATAAATATGGTTTTTCAGTGAACTATTTTAATAATACTATCACACGTTTTAATTTTGGTAACAGTCTTTTAAATGTACCAACGGGTGTAAACTTAGGAAATATCGGAAACTTAAATGGTCCGGGTGATATTGCGTTTGTTAACTATAATGGAAATTGGCATGCTTTTATACCAAATGATAATACCAGTACTATAACGCGGCTTGATTTTGGAAACAGTTTGCTTAACACTCCAACAGGTACAAATGTTGGTAATCCCGGTGGTGTAAGTAACCCAAGAGGAATAGCTATTGATGTAGATTGTAATGGGATAAAAGGACAGTTAACGAACAGGAGTCCGAATGGAATGCTGAACTTGGCGTTCCCTTCAGGTCCAACAGGACCTATCGTTACAACTAATTTAGGCAATATTGCAAATTTTTCTTTCCCACATTCAATTGAAAAATATAGAATAGGGGATACAGTATTTACTTTTATTCCAAATGCGTGGTCTAATTCTATTTCAAGATTAAAATACGCAAGTTGTGTAAATAATTCCGTTCCTACATCAACACTTCAAAATTTAGCTCCAATTACTTTTACCTCGGCCGGTGTTTATCAGGTAAGTTTATTCAATAACGAATTACTTTTTAATAAGTCGGTTTTTTGCAAAAACATTGTTGTTTATAATCCAACCATTTCTATTATTGGTTCGCCAACAATTGTTTGTTCGGGTTCAACGTCAACTCTAATTGCATCCGGTGGCGGTGGTTATACATGGAGTCCGGGACCAATAATTGGACAAACAGTTATAGTTAATCCAATTGCAAATACCATTTACACTTTAAATGGAGCTAATGGAAGTTGTATAAGTACCAAAACAATTCAAATCAATGTTAATCCATCACCAACGGTCACCGCAAATTCATCTTCCGTTTTAATTTGTATCGGATCATCTGTTACATTAAGTTCTTCCGGCGCTATAAGTTATACTTGGAATCCGGGCAGCACAATTGGGCAAACAATTTCAGCAACACCACCTATAACAACAACGTATACAGTAACAGGCGTGAATGCACTTGGTTGTACTAACACTGCAGCAATTACTGTAACTGTAATAACAACACCTACCTTAGTTGTTTCACCGCCATCTCCAACAGTTTGTTTTGGAAGTTTCGCAACACTAGTAGTTACCGGCGCAAGTAATTATACATGGAACCCAACGGCATCAACAGCGAGCGCAATCGTTGTTTCTCCAACTGCGACAACAGTTTATACCATTGTAGGAACTATCGGAACATGTTCCAATACCACAACTGTTTCTTTGCAAGTAGATCCAAATCCAACTGTTGGTATAACTGCTTCCTCAAATTCGATTTGTTCGGGATCAACTGCAAATTTTACAGCCACTGGTGCAAATTCATATTCATGGATACCATCGGTTAATTTATCGGGAAGTACCGGATCATTTGTAACATCTACAACTTCTGTAAGCTCATGTTATACGGTTATTGGCACAAATACTTTTGGTTGTATTTCAAATGCTACAGTGTGTTTAACCGTTCAACCAACTCCCACCGTAAACATCCTCAACACCCCCGGCTCAATTTGCATTGGCGATCAAGCGAGTTTAGAAGGTTCCGGCGCAACAAATTATACATGGATGCCAACAAGTTCTAATAATACAAATATTATTGTTTCGCCAACAACAACTACAACTTATACATTATTTGGAAATTCGGGCGGTGTTTGTACAGGAAGTATGGTAAGTACCGTTTCGGTAAATCCATTTCCTTCTCTTGCAACTTTGGCAATGAGTCCTACTATTTGCCTTGGTAAAAGTTCTGTTATATTAGCATCCGGAGCATCAAATTACACATGGCAACCCGGTGGCTTGTCCGGTTCTTCAGTAAATGTTACTCCAACTGTAAGCACAACTTATACAATTATAGGATCTGAATTAAATTGCGCTTCAACAATTACCGTGGATATAATGGTAGCACCAATTCCTACAATTGACATTTATATGTCGCCAACAGTAACATGTATTTCATCCACACAAATTGTTACACTCACCGCCGGTGGTGCAAGCACGTTCACTTGGTTGCCAATATCATCAACCGCACAAAGTGTTGCTGTGACTCCTTCGGTGAGTTTAGTATATTCTGTAAGTGGTGCAAATTCGGCGGGCTGTGTTTCGCAAAATTCAATTGCATTAAATATCAGTCCCGATCTTCAAGCAGGAAGTAGTGCAGCAAAAGTTTGTTTTGGAAATACAGTTAATTTAACTGCGAGCGGTGCGCTTTCGTACAGTTGGATGCCGGGCAATTTTACCCAAGCTAATGTAAATGTTATTCCTGATGCAAGTACATCTTATACCGTGATCGGAACAAACGGACTGTGTTCGCAAGTAAAAGCAGTTTATGTTGAAGTGACGGCAGAAGTGATCAACGAAATTCCCGAAGTGTTCACACCGAACGATGATGGTAAAAATGATAAATTCGTCATTAAGTCAGAAACTCAAGCAAAGATCGATATAAAAGTATTTAATCGTTGGGGTACTTTGGTGTATTCAAATGCTGAGTATGATAATAAATGGGATGGAACTGCAAATACGGGAATGCTTCTTGGAAATAATAAATTGCCTCAAGGAACCTATTATTATGTGATCGATATTGAATCTTGCAGTAAACAGCTCATAAGAGGATACGTTGTTATTCAATATTGATATTATTTATTAAAGGTGAAAAAATTAGCGTTCATCATACTCATACTTTCTTCCTGCGTTCCTAAAAAGAACTATACGCATACCGATCCCATAAAGAAGAAAAGCGGAATAACTATTGTTCCCACCGAAAAAGTGGTGCATACAACTCGCGAAATGATGAATCAAAATATAGTCCCGCTATACCAGTTCGACGTTGGCGATAATTCTATTTATGCTTTTCAAAGTTTTTATGATTCTAAAACCGGATTATACGGTGTTACTGATTCCTCAGGAAATATTATAATTCCTGCCAAATACGATTGGGTACGCACTAACCCAAATGCTACGTTTCGTGTAGCACAAAAAGGAAGTGTTGGTATAATTGATCTTAATGATAATGCATTTGTCCCCTTCGGAAAGTATTCTTCTATAGATGAACCTAACGAGGGATTAATGCCCGCAAAGTTGGCAGATCGTTGGGGATATCTTGACCTGAACGGAGGACCTGTTGTTGCTTTTGCTTTTACGCACGTTACCGCTTTTAGAGAAGGGCGCGCTTTTGTTCAGAAAGAATATGAAGGTAATTATGCAATACTTGATACAAAGTGTGATGCCTTAACTGATTTTATTTTTTCATGCAATAATACCTGTGTTTTTCATAAGGGAAAATGTTTGGTTTACTATAAAGATTCACAAGATATTATTGACCTGAATGGGAAACCTCAATTTGATTTTAGATATGAGCAGCTTATTTTCACTGAGCCGGAACGTGCGTTCTTTTGGGCGAAGAAAAAAGGTAAGTGGGGAAAGGTAAGTCCGTACAATGTGGTGCTTGTACCGTTCGAGTACGAAGATGTGACATTTAGAGATGGAAAAATAGTAGCTTTAAAGGATGGTAAATGGGAGAATGATAAATAATTATTCCTATTCATTGTGATTTCTTATTTTGTTTGAATTACTTTGTATCTGTGCAAAAAACTAACCCCGCTCAATTTGTAAATGCTATTATTGCTTCCTTGCCGTTCGATCCCAATCAACAGCAAAGCGAACTTATTCAAAAGATCAGCGATTTTTTATTTAGCACGCGCGAGAACGAATTATTTATTTTAAAAGGCTACGCCGGAACCGGAAAAACAAATTTAATTGCTGCCGTTACAAAAGCTCTTCCATCCATAAAATTAAAAAGTGTATTGATGGCGCCAACCGGTCGCGCTGCAAAAGTTTTGGCAAACTCAGCCGGAAAAAATGCAAGCACAATCCATAAAAAGATATTTAGACAAGATGTAGGAAATGAAGGCGAAATGCGATTTTCTCTTTCAGAGAACAGTCATACAGACACATTATTCATTGTAGATGAAGCATCCATGGTCAACGTGGAATCTGAAAATAGTTTGTATCAAAATAATTTACTGGAAAGTTTATTTGAATATGTTTTTAGCGGAACCAATTGTAAACTTATTTTTGTTGGGGATACAGCTCAATTACCTCCCGTTGGAACCGATAGAAGTGCCGCACTCGATCCAAAATATCTCAAACAAAATTTTCATTTAACTGTTCATTCGTACGAACTCACTGATGTGGCTCGTCAGCGTTCGCAAAGTGGTATTTTGCACAATGCAACAAAATTACGTGAGTCGTTACTTGCTGAAAAATTTATTCTCCCAAAATTGGAATTAACTAAAGATGTTGTGAATATATCGGGCGATGAATTAGTGGATACTTTAAATAATGCCTATAGTAAATATGGCGAGGATGATGTGATCATTATAACTCGAAGTAATAAACGCGCTAATTTATTCAATCAAAATGTGCGCAACCGAATTCGTTTGTTTGAAGAGGATCTTTGCACCGGCGATAAATTAATGGTGGTGAAGAATAATTATTTTTGGTTAGGCGATGCAAAAGACGCAGGATTTATTGCCAATGGCGATATGGCCGAAATAAAACGGATCAGCAAGCGAGAAAAATTATACGGGTTTAATTTCACGAACTGTTCACTTAAATTGGTTGATCACGACACAAACGAACTCGACGTAAAAATAATTACCGATAGTTTATTTAGCGATGCACCATCACTTACCGG
>JAHEYC010000051.1:12365-28483 GCA_023251775.1 Sphingobacteriaceae bacterium
AACAACAATTACTTTTTAATGAAGTGATGTTAGATTGCGGCGATATTCCCGAAAAATGGAAACGCATGCTTTATCTTAAAAAAAGTCCGTTTTTTAATGCTTTACAGGTGAAATTCAGTTATGCTGTTACATGTCACAAAGCTCAGGGCGGACAGTGGCCATGCATTTTTATTGATCATGGTTTTTTGAGTGATGAATTAATGGACCTAAATTTTATTAGATGGCTGTATACCGCGCTAACACGGGCAACTGAGCAGGTTTACCTTATTAATTTTAATCCTCAACTGCTGGTTTAAATTAACAATCGAGGGCTATTATCTTTCAATTTTACCCTGTTTTTTTCATCTTTTTTTCGTATTTTTACGGGAATTTGCACGATTTTTTTTAGCACTAATTTGAAAAAAGGACTCCATATTTTATTCTTTATGTGTTGCTTCTATTCTATTGTAGGTCAGAGCTTTATACGACCTAATGAATGGAAGAAGTACAAAAAGGAGGTTTTCTTTTCCATAGGAACATCCAATTTTTTGGGTGATCTGGGAGGCCGCGACCAAGTTGGTAAAGATTTCAGTCCCGCCGATCTTGATCTTGGAATGACTCGTACTGCCATGAGTGGAGGATTTCGATATAAGATCCAAAAATGGTTCAACGTAACAGGTACATTAAATTATTTGATCTTAAGAGGCGATGATGCTGAAACATTTGAAACGTATCGAAACAATCGAAATCTTAATTTTAAATCGAACGTATTTGAACTTTTAGCACGAACAGAGTTCGGTTATTCAAGCGTGCGATCTACACGTCGTTACTCAATTAAAAAATCGTTATCGTCGCGCGTTCACAAACGCACGTGGGAACTTTTTGGTTATACAGGAATTGGTGTTTTTTACTTTAATCCTAAAGGAAAAATGCCGGATGGAAAGTATACAAAGCTTTATAAATTACATACCGAGGGGCAAGGTTTGCCGGGTGGACCAACACAATACAAACGGGTGGTTGCCTGCATCCCATTTGGTGTTTATTATAAAATAATTTGGGATAAAAAATGGAGCTTGTCGTTTGATGCTTGTTGGAGAAAAACATTTACCGATTATATTGATGACGTTGGCGGAAAATATTACGACCCTATTGCGCTTCAAAATGCATATGGAGCTTTAGCAGTGCAAATGGCAGACCCAAGCAAAGGCGATATTGCAGGAGCCACCAAGCCTGATGGCGCCGGTGTTGCAGCTCAGAGGGGCGATCTTCAAAAAGACTCTTACTTCACTTTTCAAATTGGCGTTGGATATATATTTAAAAAACAAAAGAGGAAGAAGGCCCGTCTTAGAAGTAAATTCTAACATTTTTTCAGTGATCGTGTTTATCGCTTGACAATTTGTCATTTTTAAGCCTTTGGCATGATTCTTACTATTAAACTACTATTAAACTTTAAGATATGAGCACCGGTAAAATAAACGTTCAAACAGAGAACATCTTCCCCATCATTAAAAAATTTCTTTATAGTGATAACGAGATCTTTTTACGAGAATTGGTAAGTAACGCTACCGACGCCACGCAAAAACTAAAAGCCCTTGCGTCCATTGGTGAAGCAAAAATGGAATTAGGTGATGTAAAGATCGAAGTAGAGATAGACAAAGCCGCAAAAACCATTACCATTAAAGATAAAGGTATTGGAATGACCAAAGAGGAGATCGAAAAATACATTGCACAAATTGCATTTAGCGGCGCCGAAGAGTTTGTAAATAAATACAAAGATAAAGTTGACAAGAATGTTGTGATAGGGCATTTTGGTCTTGGATTTTACAGCGCCTTTATGGTGGCCAAAAAAGTGGAGATATTCTCTCTTTCATACAAAGAAGGATCCAAAGCAGTTCGTTGGGAGTGCGATGGAAGTCCCGAATACCAAATTGAAGAGATAAGCAACAAAACCACAAGAGGAACAAATATTGTTTTACATATTGCTGATGATTGCGAAGAATATTTAGAGAATTCTAAAATAGAAGGATTACTAAAAAAATATTGTAAATTCTTACCTGTAGAAATAAAATTTGGAACAAAAAAGGATTGGGAATCTACTGGAGAAAAGGATGATAAGGGCGAGGACAAGCGTAAAGAAGTTGAAAAAGATAATATCATCAATAATCCAAATCCTGCTTGGACAAAAAAACCTATTGATCTAAAAGAGGAGGATTACAAAGCGTTCTATCACGAGTTGTATCCTATGCAATTTGAAGAACCATTATTTCATATTCATTTGAATGTAGATTATCCGTTCAATCTTACAGGAATTTTATATTTTCCAAAGCTGAGCAATAAACTCGAAATGCCTAAGGATCGTATTCAGTTATACAGCAACCAGGTTTTTGTTACCGATAATGTAGAGAACATCGTTCCCGATTTCTTAACGCTTTTGCGCGGAGTAATTGATAGTCCGGATATTCCTTTGAACGTTTCACGCAGTTATTTACAGGCCGATGGTAATGTGAAAAAGATCTCAGGACATATCACCAAAAAAGTAGCTGATAAATTAGAGGAGATCTTTAAAAAAGACAGAGCAGAGTTTGAGAAAAAATGGGATGATATAAAAATATTTGTTCAGTATGGCGTTATAAGCGACGAGAAATTTTACGATAAAGCCATTAAATTCTCCTTGGTAAAAACAACCGATGGTGCGTATCATACATTTGAAGAATTTGAAACTAAAGTAAAACCAATTCAAACGGATAAGGACAAAAAATTAATTTATTTATACGCTACCAATATAGCCGAACAACATGCTTACATTGATGCGGCAAAGAGTAGAGGATATGAAGTTTTATTGATGGATACCATGTTAGATCCTCATTACATCAATCATTTAGAAAGTAAATTGAAAGATATTTCTTTCGTTCGTGTTGATGCTGACACGGTTGATAAGCTCATTAAAAAAGATGAGAATACTGTCAGTAAATTAAGTGAAGATCAACAAAAACAAATTCAACCTATTATTGAAGAAACTGTAAGTAAGGATCAGTTTCATGTCGTATTCGAAAATTTAAGCGAAACAGATGCGCCCATGCTTATCACTCGTCCCGAATTTATGCGTCGTATGAAAGATATGAATCAATTAGGCGGCGGTGGATCCATGGCTTTTATGGGAAATATGCCCGATATGTATAATTTGGTAGTTAATTCTAATCATCCTTTGATAAGCAGAATATTAAATGAGAGCGATGATAGCAAAAAGAAGAACCTCGCCAAACAGGCTACAGACCTGGCTTTGCTGTCGCAAGGACTGCTAAAAGGCGAAGGTTTAACCAAGTTCATTAAGAGAAGTGTAGAGCTGATCTAAAAGGGAAAAGTGCTGCTTTTCAACTCCACTCTGTTTGTTAATTAAAGACGTTTTTCTGCAACCTTTACCTTTTTATAAAGTATAAAATAAGAACGAAAAAGGTATGGCGTATGAGTAACCTTTACTTCTTTGATATTCTTAAGCGCATCACATTTGCCGGCTTGCATCGGGCTAAGGCCACTATAAACCGTAAAGGAGTTTTGTTTGTAAATAGAATGAGCATTTTAAATACGCTGCTCATGCTAATTTTTTCAATTACACTTCCTTTTTTTGATCTTACCGAAGTTTTATTATTCACAATTCCATTCACAATTTTATTTGCCATTCCACCTTATTTAAATCATAAAGGCTATTTTGCTTTTTGCAGATATTATTTTTCGATAATTCCCTTGGTTTTTTTAACCGTTGTGTGTATGCATAATGGCGCTATGTTAGGTGATAAATATCTTATTCTAACAACAGCTACAATTCCGCTTGTTTTATTTCGCGATAAAGGTAAAATGTATCTCATGTTCAGTTTGAATATTTTGGTGTTCTTATTCATTACTTGGTATCAATCTCAATTCTCGCCATTGTTGGATATTCCAAAATACGTTCAAGACATTTATTTTATTTTAGCGCAGCTTACCGTATTCATGGTCATATTTTTTGTGATCTTATATTTTAGAGGAGATGCAGAAGCGTATGAAGCCGAACTTGTAGAAAAAAATCGCACCATTAGTTTAAAGAATACCGAGATCATTGATAGCATTACTTACGCCAAACGTTTGCAAGAGGCTATTATGCCTTCGGAGAAAGAAATTTATAATAATATTCCCGAAAGTTTTATTTTGTACCGTCCTAAAGATATTGTGGCAGGCGATTTTTATTTTGCCGAACAAAAAGGCGATCACTTTTTTGTAGCTGCTGCTGATTGTACCGGACATGGTGTTCCGGGGGCGATGGTGAGTTTTGTTTGCAGCAATGCATTAAATAGAGCAGTGGGTGAACTTAATTTAGTTCAACCCGGTGAAATTTTGGATAAAGTTACCGAAATGGTGGTTGATACGTTTCAAAAAAGTAATCACGATGTAAAAGACGGTATGGATATTTCGCTGTGTGTGATAAATATTAAAACACGTCAAATTGCTTGGGCAGGCGCTAATAATCCTTTATGGTATGTAACAAACGATCAACTTACTGAAATTAAAGCCACTAAACAACCTGTTGGCAAAAGCGACAGTTATAAAAATTTCACAACGCATGTTCTTAATTTAACCAAAGGCTCATTGGTATATTTATTTACTGATGGTTATGCCGATCAGTTTGGTGGACCAAAAGGCAAAAAATTTATGTACAAACAATTTTCTGATATTATCCTAGCAAATAAGAATCTTGAAATGGGCGAACAGCGTAATAAATTGGAACATGCTTTTGTTCAGTGGAAGGGGAGTGCGGAGCAGGTAGATGATGTTTGTATTATTGGGTTGCGACTTTAAAGTATCACTTTTTTATTTCAGTCAATTCACTCTTCCCCATAAATTTTCCACTCTCTTTGTAAGTTTCTGTTTTTACAGTACCTACTTCCAAACTATACCAGGTAATACTTTTTAACTTTAAGTTGAATATGGTTTTTGTATCAACATTTTCAGTAAGCTTATAACATTCAAATGTTCCCGCAGGTGTTGTTATGCTTTCTTTTGCCTCTATTTTTCTGTTATATATTTTTATGGTCATGTTCGACATTGGCATTACAACTCCTTCTTTTGATTTGAATGAAAATTTCACGTCAGCATCTTTTAACGAACTTCCAACAACAAACTCTGCTGGATATTCCATATTAGTTCCTTCAACTACCATTTCCATATCTTTATACGACTCGGCCTGCTGTTGGGGTGTATACATTTTCATGTCAAAGTACAAAATGCCTTTTTCACATTTGATCGTGAATTCATTCTTTGTTGTTGGCTTACCTTTTTTATCAAAGTTCTCCTGGTTTGCCATAACGGTTGCCCCACCCGGTGTTTTTGTTACTTTAGTGTAAACTGTTTTTGTGCTGCCGGTAACTTTACCATCATCGTTGTATGATGTCATGGTTGTAGCTGTGCCCTCTTTAAAAAAGAGCATGGTATTACAATCACTTGGTAAAAATGTAAAACTGCAAAGCAAAGCAATGGCAGTTACTGCTGTCAATAATTTTTTCATATGAATTTATGCTTCTACTTCTGTTACAATACTTGGGAAAATGCGAACATTATTGTTCTCTTCTCTTCTGAACTGGTAAGTATATTTGTAATGACTCTCTAATCCCGATTTGTTTGGCAAACCGTTGATCATCATAATATTTCTGTTCTTTGCAAAACGTAATAATTCGCGCAAATAGTGAGCAGAAATTTGTCCTACCTCGTCAATGATACAGTGTACTTTAAAGTCTTTACTGCTTCTATGCGAAGATTCTTTGATGAACACATGAAGTAGTGTAATATAAATGATCGCTTTTACAAGGATATCTGTTCCGGTACTTCCAATGCTATCAATTTTATGCGTCCAACCCGTTTCATTCATACCTTCTTTAATGTTGAACTTCAATTCAAACAGATCTTGCAATCTGATCTCTTCTTGTTCTTGTTCTTTGATGGCATTACGTAATTGTTCAAGTAATTTAACGGCCTTTCCGCTGATCTCGCGTTTTTGTCCTGTAGCAAAATCGGTATTAAATAAACCTTCGTTATAAACAAGTCCATTCTCTTCGCGGAATTCCTGGATCTTCTTTAATAATTTATAAACTTTATTATCCGATTCTTCTAAACGGATCTTGATGAACTCGATCAATTTACTTTCTTCAAATTCGGCTTTCTTAAAGTCTTCGGCAATTAATTGAATGATGTGCTGAATTTTATCTTTTTGTCCGCTCAACTCTTTTACTTTGGTAGCAATACTATCTGTTACCAAACCAATTTGCGTTGCAGTTTCGGCAATGGATAATTCAATTTTATTTTCGTTGATGAACGAACGTAAATTTTGAGCAAAACGCTCGTATTCACCTTGCGTAGCATCGTTACGAATAATAAAGTTAAAGTGATTGTCAATACGGTATTTTCCGGCAAATTCATTCACAAAACGCTGGAAGGCACCATACTCTTCGTTAAAGTGCGAATCGTTCTTTAATAATTGCGTACAAAGATCAAGGATATTATAATTAGTGCGTTTTGGTTCGGCGCGCTCAATGATATCCGAATATTTTGCATAAACTGGTGTATCGCGGAAATTATTACTATAGAAATTGATACCATTATTGAATTCGATCAACTCTTCATCAAACGTACGTTTTTGCTTATTGAGTTCCATACGTTTCATATTGTACTTACGCGTTGATTCCTCTAATTGAACACCAAGATCATTATTCGATTTCACGAATTCTTCTTTTTTCTGGATAAGATCAGGTAATTTATCAAACACTTCGCGCTTATCTTTCATATAATCGCTTACAATTTGAGAGTATTGCTCAATTTCCTTTAATAGGTCAAGCAATTCGTTCATGCGTTTCTCTACATTCTTCAATTGCTTCGAATCAACGCCCTTACTTTTGAAATTACTTTCTTTTTCTTTAGCTAATTCTTCTTCCTTGTTCTCAAATTCTTTTACCTGATTCTTTTTCTCCACTTCAAGTTCGCTGATCTCCGTTTCTTGTCGTTGTTTCAATTCAGATAAACGCTCATCGTTATAAGCTTTAAGTTTTTCAAATTGCGTGGTAAACTCACTAATAACGGTATTCTTCTTTTTATTTAAAATATTTAATTCTTCTTCAATGATATTTAAACGCTGACGGTTACCGCTCAACGATTCTTCAATTTCCTTGCCCGCTCTAAGTTTCCAGTCCTCAAATTCTTCCGATAATTTTTTCTCACGCTTATCTGCTAACTCTAAAGAGTAACTTAAAACCTTTACATCTTCCTTCAATTCGCCCAATTGCTTACCGTATTTATCGGCAGCTATCATTTTTTCTTCATTATTGCTGGTTTGGAATTGATTCATCGATTCTTCCAGATCGCGGATCAAAGCCAAGCGTTCATTTTTATCAAATTGATATTGCTCAATTGATTTTGAAACTACTTCAACAGGCTCTAAATTCAAGCTTATGCCATATAACGAATCGGCAGCTTCTTTTTTCAATTCAGGTGTAAGATCAGTTCTGAATAATAATTTCTCATTCACAACTTTGCCAATACTCTCGTGCCAGTTCTTCACATTTTTTTCAAGGAAACCATAAAATGCATCGTGTTGAACATTCAATTTCTCTTCAATGTCTTTTATCTCTGTCTTTATTTTAATGATCTCGTTATTGGTTTGATTGATACGATTATTCAACGATGCTTTTAAACGTTGCTCTAACGATTCCCACTCACGTTGTAAGGTCGACACCATATTTTGCTTAATGGCTCTTTCGCTTTTGTTCTTATAACTTACCGCGCGTAATTCGGCCAATTCATTCTCCAAATTCTTGATCTCGTTCTCATAAAAACGGGTGTTACGAATAACTTTTTCCTCGCTTTTTAATTCGTTGAACTCAATTTGCTTGTGTGTTGCTTCGTTAGAAACTTCATTAAGTGCCTCTTCGCGTTTATCTTTTAATTCGGCATCACGCTTATTGTATTCGTTCTTTTGAAGTAATTGTAATTCATTATAGTGATTGAACACTTCACTTGTTTTTGAATTTACTTTATTAACGTAAGCGCTCTTATCATTACGCAATTGTTCAATTAACGAACTATATTTTATTTCAATACTCGCTACATTCGATGTTAAGCTTTCATATTCGCGACGTGCAATATTAAGATCAACTTGCAACTTTTCCCGTTCTGCGTTCTTTTCTACAGCCTCATCAATATTCTTTTCTTTATATTCCTTTAATTTCTTCTTTGCATCACGAATAGTGCGATCATAATAACCGATCTCTTCCCTTATATTATTTTGTTTATCCTCTATGCTGGTCTTTAAAGCTTCATGCTCAGTAGCTAAAGTTTCAAGTTCTTCTTCTTTCTTTTTAGCGGCCTCACGAATGGCTTCATTTTGCGATTCTGCAAAACGTAAACTGCTTCCCAATTTATCGGCCATTTCCATTTGCGATCCTTTGAGCATGTGAACTTGATCGTATTTTTTATCAATGAACTCGATCAATTGTTGCGTTTCTTTTTTCAAGTACACTTCAATGTCCGAGTATTTTTCGTTGAATTGGCGTAACTGACGTTCTACTTGCTCTAATTTGATACTGCTATTTTCTGTTGTAAGGGAGTTCGCAATAAAATCTTTTATAAAGCGCGAATCGATACTGCTTTTTGATGATAAAAATACATTGGTGATCGATTTTGGGATGTTTTGATATTTTTCGTTACCCTTTAGTAAATGGAATTTAGAAAGCACTTTATCCGTTTCCGTTCCGTAAATGATATTTCTATAACGTTCAAATGTATCAATTTGGTTGGAGATATAAATGCCACGCTTTTCAAAATTCGCAACGATCTCTTTTATTTTCATCGCTTCATCATTTTGAGTAAAGAAGAAATCAGGATCATACGGGGCATCAACAAAACGGAACACAATTTTATTATGACGATAAACGATCACAAAGAAATTTTTCTCTTCAGTAGCTATCTCATAAACTATATACGAGTTCTCGTAACGGAAATAGTGCTCTTCAAAGGTTTTTTGTGAAGGCGAAATACCTAAACCGCGACTATTTGCGCTATAAAAGAACAAAATGGCACGCTGCAATGAGGTTTTACCAAAGTTATTGGTCCCTACAAAGCAAGTGTTACCGCTTAGTTCAATATCGGTATACTTTACGTTTGAAATGTTTATTTCAACGATCCTGTTTAATATTCTGCAATTTTGTGTCATAAATGTTACTCGTTTATTGTTTTTTGTTTCTTATGCGCCACTGCCAACTGCTACTGCCTTCTGGTTACTCTTTAGTTATATATCAATCCTTGCGCATCATCCGATCCGCCGGTTGTGTCTTCGTAAATAGCAATTGAATTAATTACGTCCAATAAATACGTGTACGAATCCAATACCTTATACGATTCGGTTTTTTCATCTTCTAATTCCAAATACGAATCTCTGCTCATCAAATCACAGATCTCACGAACTTTATTATGCAATGTTTCTGAACGGTACAATGGAATTTTTTGTAATTTTTGTTTCAAACGTACATTCGCATTACATTCTTCAGCAATTTCTGTTGGCCTGAAACGACTTCCGATGGTAATTTTATTATCCATGCTCGCTAAAAGATCAATGATATCTATATAACGTTCAAAACGTTCTAATTTTTTCTCAAGCTCGCTGTTTGGCTCGCTCAATTTTGAGAAATAGAAATAATTATTTCCACGTTCGATATTATAACGTATCACATTAAAATACGCCTGAAGCCTATCAAAATTCTCAGGGTTATTAATGATATCATACAAACGATTCATACCATCGCGCGTTCCATTGCTGGAAATAAAATTTCCGCGCGCCATAATGGCGAATATATCGTGTGTTTGTTTTGGTAAACTGTAATCTTCCGGTAACATGTCCATGTTTATGAATTTTTAATTAGCCTTCTTGTTTTACTTCTTTTTTCTTTTTATCCTTTTCCTTCATGGGTAAAATAAGCGTATAACCCAATCGTTTTTTCTTTTTTTCGTTGTCCTCGTAATCGTAATACTGCAAACGGTATTTAAAATCCATGATGGTTTGATATTCCATGGCAATTTCCACAAAAAGCGATAAGCGCTCTTCAAACGTTACAGTGCCAATACTTTTTGGGAATTTGTATTCCATCAAATATTCAAACAAATTTGTTTTGGTTTGCGCTAAAAAGCGATCAACTAATTTTTGAGTATCTAATTTTATTTGTTGCTCTAAACCTTTGTCTTTAAAATTACCTTGCATTTTATCGGCAAGTCCACGCACCATCAAACGAGTGAGCTTATATTTTTCGGCTACACGTTTACATAATACATGCCCATCGTCGGTATATAAAAAGTCGACCGCAATTTTTGTGCGCGGACTCTTATGTCCGTTATAACGAATGGTATTTACACTGTTTACGATCTCGTTGAAATTGGTCTTGAAATGCAAAGCACCATGATCCTTGATCTCTTTTAATTTCTGTGCTTTTTTGTAAACATCTAATTGGAATTGGATCTTGTTGATGAAATCGGTGATATCTGTTTGGATCTCGATCAAGAAATCTAGGTTCTCTATCAAACTTCCCTTTAGCGATTGTATAATTCCGTAAAGCTCTGTATCGTTGGTCAAATTAAATAATGTACGTGCTTCTTCAACAACTTCGCCGGTGCGTTTAATGAAATCGATGATGGTATCACGTTTTACACGGTAATCTTCGAGCTTTTGTAATTTGATGCGATAATTACTTTCGTTCTTGTAAGTATCATCCACATTCTTCTGCAATTTGATGATCTCGCGCGTAATTGTAGAGTTGATCCTTTTTAAATATTTTTTTATCGATCTAAGGAAACGTAATTCGCGAACCTCTTGATAAAATTTAATGTGACGGTTAAGTTCGTTCAAGTAATCGTTAATGAATCCCGGCGTTACTTCACCAATTTCCATGAAGTCCTCGAACATAGCAACTACCGCATCGTTCAAGCTTACAATGTTCTCGTATTCATAAATAAGATCTAAGGATTTTAATTTTTGATACTGTTCGCTCGAAAGATCGCCGCGTGATAAAAGTTCGTTAACGGTAACATTCTCGCGATTGGCAAATAAAAATTCAATAGCACTACGGTTTTGGTATAGTTGCGAAAGTATATCGTTAATATTGACCTGTAAAGCCATTTCTTAAATTTGGTTTATGTGTATATGCAAAAAAGCAGGAAACCCCACTTTTTTTGCTAATCCAGTAAAAATAAGAAGGTTAGGGAGTTTGGAAGACACACGTTATCAACAAAAAACAGAGTAATTAACCAATTTAAAGTGGGGGGGCTCTGAAAGCCTTGATAATAAAGGGGTTTGGAGGATGTTACTTAGAGAGAAAGCGGTAAATTAATTATGAACAGTTGTTATACAGTTCTAACAGGGTGTTAATAAAGCTGCTCCATTCGTACTTTTTCTTTTCTTTTTTAACGTTTGCCACCATTTCGCTCTCTCGTTTATTCTCAAAGAAATCGATGAGAGCATTAGAAATAGCAATATGCTCAAGTGGCAATGTATAACCGCAAACATTGTGCGGAACAATTTCGGCCAAACCGCCAACATTTGTCACCAACATTGGTTTATCGTAATAATAACCTACCATAGTTACCCCGCTGTTAGTTGCATTGCGATAAGTTTGCGCCACCAAATTACTCGCACAAAAATAATAACGCACCATATCGTTGGCAATAAATTTATCGTGCAATATTACTTGATCCTCCAAATGATAACGTTTGATAAGATCTAAATATGGATGTTTGTCCTCATAAAATTCTCCCGCAATAAGTAATTTTATTTTTTGTTCTTTAATAAGCGCGTAATTAAGCGACTCCATTAAAATATCCAAACCTTTGTAATGACGGATCAATCCAAAAAATAAAATGATATTATCATTCGGATCTAAATTCAATTTTTTTCTTGCTTCTTGCATGCTCACAGGTTCACCATACGTTGCGTACATAGGGTGAGGGGAGTAAACTTTTTTATCGGTACTTGAAAATTTCGAAATATCGTTCAGTACTGTTTTGCTCATGGCAATAAATCCATGGCACGATCTTACAAAGTACTTTGTGAAAATAGTATCGCCAATTCTTTTTTCGTGAGGAATGATATTATCGGTGAGTGCTAAAACTTTTGTGTGCTTTCTTACTCTTCTTCCAATTGTTCCAAGGCTCGGGCCAAAGAACGGAAGCCAATAGCGGAATAAAATAAAGTCGGGTTTTTCTTTTTTAATGAATCCCGCCACTTTGAACCAATTGAACGGATTGATAGAATTAATTAAAGTATGGATCTTAATTCCTTTTGGCGCACTTCCGCTTTGTTCGAATTGTGACGAGCCGGGGAATAAAAAGTTGGGATATTGCAAAGCATACGAAATGATCTGCGCATCATGTCCGGCTTTCATCAATTCTTCGCACAAATTCTCATTAAATTGTGCCGGTCCGCCCCGTAAAGGATAAGCAGGACCAACAATGAATATTTTAAGGGATTTCCCCGCCATTTTGGTAAATATAAGAAATTGTGCGAGACCTGATTTTATCCTTTAGCAAGTTTTACAAAATTTAAGAAGGACCATTTCACAAAGGATATTATTCCTCTTCAATGACTTATCTATGGATATTGAATGCATTTGAGATAGGATATTTGCATTTGGGATAATAAAACCACAAATTTTGATCTGCGGCTGTTAAATAGGCCCTAATAAAATTGGTTTATAAAAAAATTGTTATAGTTTTACTTTATAAAATTTTAAAACATAATATCATGAAGAAAAATCTACTTTCATTATTAATTTTATTTAGCGTAGGCTTTGTAAAAGCGCAAACAGCTAATTCACTCCATTTTGATGGCACTAATGATAATATCCGTCGCGGAGTTGTAAGTACACTTGCTTCCGGCGTAACTTATGAGGCGCGAATTAGGGCAGCAGCTCCCTCTGTAGGAAATAAATTCATTATGTATAATGGAACAAATGGCACCAACGGATTTGGACTTTATTTGCAAGCTGCTACAAATACAGTTGTTGTAAAGGTTGGGGCTTCGGTGTATACAAGTTCTTATGTGGTTCCAACAGGTTCTGCAGTTTTATTAAGTATTGTATTTACAGGACCAAACGCTTTACAAGTGTATTCAAACGGGACAATGGTTCATAATTTTTTCCCTGCGCCTGCAACAGCACCAAGTGGTAGTTTTGCCATTGGAAGCGATGATGCGGGTGCTAACTTTTTTGGTGGAGAGATAGATGAAGTGCGTTATTGGAACAGGATCGTTTGTCCTGCTGAGATCATGCATCGCTCAACTTGCCAAGCATACGGTAACGAGCCGCAAATAGTAGCTTGTTACAATTTTAATCAAGGAGTTGGCGCTGCTAATAATGCAACGGTTACAACTTTAATGGATGCTTCTCCTTCTAATTACACAGCAACGCTCACCGGTTTTGCTTTAACGGGAGCAACATCTAATTGGCTTACATCAGCGGGTGGATTTTCGATCAATTGTACAATGGCTCCAGCCACAGTTACTATTGCTCCTGCAGGAGGAACGGTTACAACATGTTCAGGAAGTCCAATTAATTTAGTTGGAAGTGGTGCAACAACTTATACCTGGAGCAGTGGACCAACAGGCGCAACTTTAGCACTTACGCCAACTGTTACGACTACCTATTCTGTTTTGGCTCAGTCTGGTTTTTGTTATGGAATGGGAATGAAAACAGTTTCGGTTAATCCAAAACCTACAGTGAGTGCAGCATCAAGTACTGCAATGTTGTGTTCGGGTTCATCAGCAACATTAACAGGAAGCGGTGCAAGCACATATACATGGACACCGGGCGGACCGGGTGGATCAATTGTAGTTTCGCCAACAGTAACATCAACGTATACCGTTATTGGAACAGATGTGAATACGTGTACAAACGTTGCAATGTTCACTCAAAGTGTACAAGTATGTTCAACAGGTTTAATACAATTAAGTAATTCAAATGAATTTAAAATGTATCCAAATCCAACTAATGGTGCATTTACAATTGATGTTAGCAATATTACTAATGCTACTAAATTGGAGATCTATAATGCATTAGGGCAATTGGTGATAAGTAATGATCTCACTAATTATTCTACAAAAATAAATACAGATCAAATGCCAAAAGGTATTTATGTTGTAAGAGTAAAAGAGAACAATATCATTATTAAAACATCAAAATTAATTAAGGAGTAATTCTTTTTTGATATAAAATTAAAACCGTCTTAGTTTAGCTGAGACGGTTTTTTTATTTTCTCAGTGACCTCTGTGTAAAACTCTGTGCGACCCGAAGGGTCTCTGTGGTTTCTGCCTCTAACAGCCTTACTTCTTCCCCGCCACACACTCAATAAGATCATCTTGCTGAAGATATTTATTGGCAAGATCGCGTAATTGATTTGCGGTAACATTATTTATAGCAGCAAAGTATTTATCGTAGTAATCGTAACTTAAACCATATTGCCAAATACCTTTGAATTTATCGGCGAGTGCAAATGGGCCGTCGACACTGCGCAAAAATTGACCAAGAATATAATTTTTTACGGTGGTAAGTTCTTCTTGTTTTACAAGGTCATCGCGAAGTAATTTTACTTCTTTATAAATTTCATCTAAAGCTTTTTGAGTAACATCCGCGCCAACTTCAGTGCTAATGTAAAAATAACCGCCATGCACTAAAGAAGCTAATCCTGATCCAATACCATAAGTATAACCTTTGTCCTCGCGAATATTCGCCATTAAACGCGAACCAAAATATCCTCCCAAAATGGTATTCAATACTTGGAAATTAAAATAATCGGGATGAGTTTTATTGAACATTACTCTTCCAACTCTTATGGCAGATTGAATTGCGTCATCTTTTAAAAGTAAATGTTGATGTTGTTTGGTGGTATCCACTTTCTCGTTCATTACAACAAGTTTGTTCTCGGTATTTCCCCAATCATTTGAGCCAAATAATTTATCTAATTGTTTTGGAAGTTCTTTTGGAACACAACCCGAAACAATAATGCTGCAGTTCTTTGAATTATAATGCGATCTAAAAAAATCTTTGATGATATCAATGGTCATGCTGTCAAAATCGCCATCTTTTACATCAGCACCGTAAGGATGTTTTTCGCCAAATAATAATTCGCTGAATTTACGACGAGCCAACACACTTACCTTTTGCGAATTGATCAAGTGTTTTTGTTTTTTATTATTGATGTAAATATCAAATTCATCTTTTGGGAAAGTAGGGGAGTGCAAAATATCTTGGATCACTGCGATAGTCTCGTTAAAATATTTATTCAATGTATACAATGTTATACTCGCAAAATCTTGTCCCGTTTCTAATTCTAAAAAGCCTCCGTAATAATCAATACGTTCCGAAATTTGATTGGCTGTGTATTTTGAAGATCCTGTTTCAATTAAATTATTGGTACAAGAGGCTATTAGTGGTCGCGATTGATAATACATTCCCGCTTTGAACATGAATTCGAGTTTTACCAATTCCTGTGACCCTGAATCAATGGTATAAACTTTTATTCCATTACTTAATTCAGTTACTGCAGCCTGTGGAATATCGATATGGTCGATGGAATGAAAAGCCGGTGCGATCGTTCTGTTTAGCATAGTTTAAAAATAAATGGGCGCTCTATAATTTATTCCTTTACCATACATTTGATAAAGCTTAACCGATGTAAAGGTAATATCTATTTCCTCTTGTTTGATATTCCATAAAAATACTTTAAAACATTTATAGTGCTTTGGCATGGGAGGTGTAATGACCGAATAGACATATTCCTTGTCATTATTGTAATCCTTTTTTATCCAATTTAAAGCCGAACGCTTAAAACAGAATTTACTTCCATCCTCATTATCTATTTGCACTACCAACCAGGCTTCAAAAGGAACAGGCAGTTGAACGGTTTTAAATGTAAAGTCAACTCTTATTGGATTTTTATTTGGAAAAAGAGCGTTATTAGTGTCATTCAACATTTCGTAGAATTCACCATTTCCTTTTAGATGTTTATCTTTTAATTCATGCTCCAATTTATTTATGATCTTATCTCTTCGTTTCAAAAGCCGGAAATTCCAATCGGGCTCGCTA
>JAHEYC010000121.1 GCA_023251775.1 Sphingobacteriaceae bacterium
ATCACAGGCTCAGGGAAATTCATGGCTTCTAATACAATTGGATGTTTCTCATCACATAATGTATCGCCGGTACGAATATCTTTAAAACCTACTGCTGCACCAATATCTCCTGCTTCAATGAATTCTACAGGATTTTGTTTGTTGGCATGCATTTGGAAAATACGAGAGATACGTTCTTTATTACCTGAACGTGTATTTAATACATAAGAGCCTGCATCTAAACGACCGGCATAGGCACGGAAAAAACACAAACGACCAACAAATGGATCGGTTGCAATTTTAAATGCTAAAGCTGTGAACGGTTGTTTTACATCAGGCTTACGTGTAACTTCTTCTTCAGTGTCGGGATTGATACCTTTAGTTTCTGGTTTGTCCAAAGGACTAGGCATTAATTCCATTACAAGATCCAACATCGTTTGAACTCCTTTATTTTTAAAGGCACTTCCACAAACCATTGGAACAATTTTATTTGCAACGCATGCTTTACGCAATGCATCTAATACTTCTCTTTCGGTAATTGTTTCAGGAGCATCAAAGAATTTCTCCATGATCTTATCATCAAAATCAGAAACGGCTTCCAACATTTTCTCTCTCCAATGCGCCACGTCTTCTTTCATGTCATCCGGAATAGGAACTTCTTTAAAGGTCATTCCTTTATCTTCTTCATTCCAAACAATACCACGGTTATTGATCAGGTCAACAACGCCAATAAAATGCTCTTCGGCACCAATTGGTAATTGTAAAGGAACAGCGTTACCGCCTAAAATTTCTTTTGTTTGTTTTACTACGTTCAAAAAATCGGCACCTTGACGGTCCATTTTATTTACGAAGCCGATACGAGTAACATTATAATTATCTGCTAAACGCCAGTTTGTCTCCGATTGTGGCTCAACACCGTCAACTGCAGAGAATAAGAATACTAAACCATCTAATACACGTAGTGAACGATTTACCTCTACGGTAAAATCAACGTGACCCGGTGTATCAATGATATTAATTTTGTAATTGTTATCGCGGTATTTCCAGAAACATGTTGTAGCTGCCGAAGTGATCGTGATCCCACGCTCTTGTTCTTGTGCCATCCAATCCATTGTTGCTGCACCATCATGCACCTCACCAATTTTATGGTTAACGCCGGTGTAATATAATATACGCTCGGTACAAGTTGTTTTTCCTGCATCAATGTGGGCTGCGATCCCTATATTACGTGTATATCTTAAGTCACTCATTTTTTTGTTTCTAGTTTCTAGTTCCTGGTTTGCTAGTTCTGTGTTTGTTATTAATTAGAAGCGGAAATGTGAAAATGCTTTATTTGCTTCTGCCATTTTGTGTACGTCCTCTTTCTTTTTAAAAGCAGCGCCTTCTTCTTTTGCAGCAGCAACGATCTCGCCGGCTAATTTTTGAGCCATTGATTTTTCGTTACGTTTACGTGCATAAAGTATTAACCATTTAATAGCCATTGATACTTTACGATCAGGACGGATCTCAGAAGGAATTTGGAAAGTTGCTCCACCTACGCGACGAGAACGCACTTCAACTTGAGGCGTTACATTGGCAAGTGCTTTTTTGAACACTTCTAATCCATCTTCGGTTGTACGTTTTGCAACTGTTTCAATTGCATCGTGGAAAATTGTAGAAGCAGTGTTCTTTTTTCCGTCGTACATTAAATTATTTAAAAAACGAGTTACCAATACATCGTTAAAAATTGGATCCGGTAACAATACGCGTTTTTTGGCTTTACTTTTTCTCATTGTATACTATCTTTTTGCTATTAATTATTTTTTCTTAGCTGCTGCAGCACCTGCTTTAGGACGTTTAGCGCCGTATTTAGAACGTTGTTGTTTACGACCTTCAACACCTGCAGTGTCTAAGCTTCCGCGAACAATATGGTAACGAACACCCGGTAGATCTTTTACACGACCACCACGTACCAAAACGATACTGTGTTCTTGCAAATTATGTCCCTCACCAGGGATGTAAGCGATAACTTCTTGCTTGTTGGTTAAACGCACCTTAGCCACCTTACGCATTGCTGAATTTGGTTTTTTAGGCGTTGTTGTGTACACTTTTGTGCAAACACCGCGACGTTGCGGACATGAGTCTAACGCAGCAGATTTGCTCTTGTTAACCGCCTTTTTGCGGCCCTTTCTTACTAGTTGTGATATCGTAGGCATCTTGTTCTTTTTGTATTTAATTTTTACCTATCCAAACACATTTTTTTGAATAGGGACGGCAAAGATAATGATTTAATTTCATCCACCAAGTTTTTTTGACCGTTTTTTGGGGAGGGGGTAAACTTAAGATCTTCCCTATGAAAATGAAGGCTTTGAAGGGATCTTGAGAAAGCAATTATTGACCCCAAATTTGCAGAAATCGCAAGCAATCTAAAACGTTACAGAATAAGGTTTTTGGATATTCAAAAATATGTTGTATATTTGACTATTAATAGTAAATAGTAAAATGTCAATTAAAGAACAAACCCTCATCTTGTTTGATGATTATAAAGAGTTAACTGTCAAAGAGATAGTTTTGAAAACCGGGGCTTCAAAACAGATGGTACATAATGTTTTGAACGGCTTGGTAAATAAAGGAGCCGTTCAAAAGTTGGGTCGTACCCCTAAAACCAGTTACCGTTTGGTTGAAAATGACTCGATGATCAAGGATATTGAGCCTCCTTATCTCAATTCTAAAGACGACAACTTCCTAAACCAACATTTTTTGATCGTAGATGAAATGGGAAATTTGTTAAAAGGAGCCGAAGCCTTTGCTGTTTGGTGCGCTCAACGCAAACTTCCTTTTGAAAAAACTATGCATGAATTTGCGCAAACCATTACAAAATACAAACCTTTTTACGACATAAACGGGAATATTAATGGTACAGAAAAACTATTGAACACCAAAGGTTACGATAAGATATGGATAGATAATCTATTTTACCTAGACTTTTATGCCATTGAACGTTTTGGAAAAACACCTTTGGGGACACTCCTTCATTATGCAAAACAAGGACAGAGTACTTATCTTATGAAGCTTATGATGCAGGAGATAAAAACAAGGGTCCTTAAGTTCATTGAATTGCAAAATGCAGATGCGATCGCTTTTGCACCACCTACAATTAGACGTGAAACACAATTCATGAAGTTTTTGCAAAGTAATTTGAATATTTCTTTGCCTGTTGTGGAAATCAAGAAAGTAAACGGGTTGATCCCTGTGCCACAAAAATCAATACCAAAAATTGAAGAACGTATTCGAAATGCCGAAAATACATTTGCTGTTACTGATCCAAGAAAATTTAAACATGTAATACTCATTGATGATGCAGTTGGCTCGGGTGCAACGGTAAATCAAATTGCTGGGAAGATAAAACTAAAAGGAATTGCAGCGGAAGTTACAGGACTTGGAATTGTGGGAAGCTTTAAAGGGTTTGATGTTGTGAGTGATGTATAGGTCTTTTTACCACGGAGATCATAGAGGTCTACATGGAGTTACACTGAGCTCACGAACCGCCTATAATTAAACACAATTTTTCTCTATGAACCTCTGTGAAAAACTCCGTGTGCTCCGTGGTTAAATGCCTCTAAAAATTCTTATTCCTTAATTTTGATCATATTGAATGGGATATTGATAATATCTCCATACTCTTTTCCGGCTTCTAAAATATCATCGTCGGTTTCTTCGTAGAGCCAATTGATGGTAACCGGACTACCAGCTAAATGAATTGCTTGAAGTTTTCTTAAAGCATTTAAAATTGATCGTGATGAACTTGTATTAAAGTATTCGAGTTCGATGGTAACCGTTGTTGTTGGTTGAGGAGAAGCTGCGTATTTATCCAATGCTTCTAAAAATGGTTTATAAAATACAACCGTGTCTTCAGGAGTGGAACGTCCTCTAATTTCCATAGTACCTGCATCCAAATTAAAATTAATTGTTGGAGTTTTAAGTGTTCCTACACGAGTGTAAATTTCCATTGAATTAAAGATAAGGAGAAAAATTTAATAAACAAATTAGGCATTTAACCACGGAGACGCCAAAGGCGTTCACGGAGTTCTACATAGAGGTTCATAGAGCCCAACTAAACGCACATGACTCCATGAACCTCTATGAAGAACTCTATGTTCTCCGTGGTTAAAAATACCTTTAAAAAATGTGTTTTTCGGCGTGATAAGAAGATCTCACTAATGGCCCGCTCTCAACAAAACGAAATCCTTTAGTTAATGCATATTCTCTATGCTTTTTGAATTCATCGGGGTGCACAAAGCGAGCAACAGGTAAATGTTTTGGCGTTGGTTGTAAATATTGTCCAATAGTTAGTACATCCACTTTTGCATTGGAAAGATCATCAATTGTTTCAATGATCTCATCCTCTGTTTCGCCTAAGCCAACCATTAAACCACATTTTGTTTTTACGCCGGCTTCATCCAAACGTTTCAAAACTTCCATGCTGCGATCGTATTTTGCTTGAATGCGAACTTGCGCCGTTAGTCTTCGAACAGTTTCAATATTATGCGAAACAATATCCGGTTTTACATCAATAATGCGTTGTAAATTTTCCCATTTACCTGCAAAATCGGGAATGAGACATTCGAATTTTGTTTCGGGACTAATTTCCCTTATCGCTTTTATAGTTTCGGCCCAAATAATAGAACCGCCATCTTTTAGGTCATCGCGATCAACGCTTGTGATAACACAATGTTTAACGCCCATTAATTTTACCGATTCTGCAACACGTTTTGGTTCGTCCCAATCTGCAGGCTTTGGTTTACCTGTAGCAACGGCACAAAATCCGCAACTACGCGTGCAAATATTTCCGAGAATCATAAATGTTGCTGTGCCTGCACCCCAGCATTCGCCCATGTTTGGACAATTTCCGCTTTCGCAAATGGTGTGAAGTTTATGTTTGCTAACTATTCCGCGAACTTTTAAATATTCTTCGCCAATAGGAAGTTTTACTCTTAGCCAATCAGGCTTTTTGATCTTTGGAATGGATTCAGAAGTGCTCATGTGCTAATACCATCGCTTACCAAAAACAAATCCAACATGAATTGTAATGATCAAGGCTTCGGCAGGATTGCGCGCCATGGTTGGTAATTTTATTGGGAAATAATTTATGGATACGCCCGTTTCAATGGCTTTTACAAGATTTGTGTAAGGTGCATATTCAAAACTTAAATTAAATTTACCTGCTAAGAAAGGATAAACAGAAAGTTCACCTAAGCCATCCGAAAATGGTGCGCGACCAATAACGCTATCTTGGGTAAATGTAGTTTCGTTGAAACGACGGAATTTATTTACTGAAGCTCCATCTTGAATAACTGTAGTGTAATAATACGGTTTTGCAAAGGCAATTCCGGGACCAATACTATAGGAATAACGAACTTCTACCGCTTTTTTATCGGCTTTTCCTGCAATTGTTTTTTGGCGACCAACACTTGCTTTTACAAGGAGAATGCTGTTTAATTTTCCGTAGATATAACGTTTGCGTTCTACATCTGTGCCGGTTATTTTAGTTTCTTTTGGATGCTTGCATGTAGAAGCATCGATCTCAAAAAATGATTTACGATCAAACGTCACATGTTTTGCGCGGCGGTATAATAAACCGTAACCTCGGGAGTGTGCGTACATTTCGAAAGTTTGCTCGTTGCGGTACAATACATTAAGATCGCTTCCATCTTTATCATAATCGGGCATCATTTGTGCCGAAACATTAGCACATATCAATACCAAACATATAAAGCCCAACTTACGAAGCATACCTAACAAAATTAAATAATTCTGAGTAAAAAACCTATATTTACTGTACACTAAAATTGAGTTATGGCAACAAGTTTTGTTAAATATATGGGCGGTTTACGTACCGACTCGGAACACCTGGCTAGCAAGCAGCACTATATTACTGATGCTCCAGTAGATAATCACGGCAAAGGCGAGGCATTTTCGCCAACCGATATTATGGCTACATCCCTTGCCAATTGCATGCTTACAGTGATGGGCATAAAAGCAAACGGCGAAAATATGACAAGTATTGATGGCACAACAGCGGAGGTAACTAAAATTATGGCTGCCGATCCGCGCCGTGTTAGCGAAATTCACATCAAAATAACTTTCCCAAAAAATAATTACAGCGATAAAGAAAAAAAGATCTACGAACACACCGCACACACCTGCCCTGTTGCAAAAAGTTTGCATCCTGAGTTGAAGCAAGTGTTGGAGTTTGTGTGGTGAAGTTTTATTGATTAAATTTATTACCATGACATTCTTTCGGCCTTCACAAGGATTTCTTTTTGTTATAACAATTATTGTGACGCTTTTTCTATCCTCTTGCTATCGCTGTTCTTGTCATTGTTACTATTGTTCAGGCTGCTCAACTCTTTCAGCAAAAACCATTCAAACTGACAGCTTAATTTCTAAAAAAAGATTCTGCACAATTGCTAATATGTTGACTGACCAGATATTTATTGATTCTTGCACGAATTTTAGAAATAAATATGGTTCGATGTACACAATAACTCAAGTAGACAGCACTTATAATTGCGATGAGAAAAAAGGTCTAACTTGTAAACAATCTGACAAGTATCCTACATACCAATGCGCTTGTGCCAGATGACAAAAAGTTGTAACGCCAAGAAAGCATAATCATTGGTACCAAATATTGAACAAAACACTATAAATTCTCTCCAAATTTTTTGCTCTCACCCATAAAGTTTATTACCTTTAAAATCCACTTTTACGGGTTAAACCATTTATACATTCACAACATTAATTTATAAGATATGAGTAACGAAAGCAAATGTCCTTTTCCACACGGACAAACAACAAAAAAAACGGCAGGTAATGGAACAACTAATAAAGATTGGTGGCCAAACAGATTGAACTTAGGTATCCTTAGGCAACATTCTAATTTGAGTGATCCAATGGATAAAGGTTTTAATTATGCAGCAGAATTTAAAAAGCTGGATCTAAAAGCCATTAAGAAAGATATTTTTGACCTAATGACCGTTTCGCAAGATTGGTGGCCTGCGGATTATGGACATTATG
>JAHEYC010000122.1:0-4004 GCA_023251775.1 Sphingobacteriaceae bacterium
CTCCACTGAAACACCGGATCATAATATAAAGTTTGATTAGTTAATCCCGCAGGTAAAGATCCAGCGCCGGAGGTTTTAGCGTAAAGCGCATAAGGTACTGATGCAAATGCTTGCCTTGGACTAATAAGCGCGCCGTTCAATCTCACTTCGTAACTTGCCGAGCCTGCTTTCCAATTCACATTGGCAAATGTATTGCTTCCAACTTTTGCGCCACCACCAATAAATAAATTTACTATGCCGGTTGCAGAAATAGTGAATGTATGATTTTCTTCATAATCAGCATTTGAGCTTGTATAGTCAGAGTATATCTTAAAGTTCAATGTACCCGAGGTACCAGGAGGCATTACATTGCCACTTGCATCGCGTAATACTGCTTGATAATTTATGGAATCGGGTATACCTGCTAACTGAGCAAATAGAACGCCATTACATATCACTAAAAGTAGGATGAGTATTTTTTTCATTTTATTCAATTACAATATAATTAAATGCATATGTTATACCCGAAGGAATACTTGCGGGATCGTTGAGGCCTGCATTATTTGATTTATAAATCCGAATTAAAAATCCGCCCGTACTAACTGCTTGCAATTTAAATTGCATTCCCTGAATATCAGTGGTTGGTGCAACAACCACGATTGGAATGGCCGAATATGACTTATTGAACGTTACGCCAAATTCAAAATAAGCTCCCGAACCAATTAGTCCTGAGGAGTGCATGAAACTTACAGACACAAGTCCTTTTACATCACTCCCACTAACAGATGGATTTGTAAAGGCAGGTGTTGCAAAAAGATTGAATCCTCCTGCAGAAAACGAAGGTGCTGTAGATGAAGTCGATTTGATGTGTCCGTTATCAACGTGTAAAGCTAATGTTGCTCCCGGTCCCGTTGAAATTGCTCTGATAGCAGCTAAACTTCCATTGGTGCTTGAATATAACGCATCAAAATTATTGAATGAATTAAAATTATCAAATCTACCTGCGTTGCCGGTGTTACTACTTCCTTTTAATCCATAAACAGAGATACCGGTTTGACTAACTCCTTTAACTCCATTAGCTGCTCCTCCTCCATCACCAAAAACTCCCGAATTTACATTTGCTCCGTTCACCACAGTTCCGTAAACACCGCTTACACCGCCAGCCACTAAATTTGTATACGAATTTACTCCATAAACTCCCGAGCCTGATCCTTTACTTTCGCCAAGCATACCTGAACTGTTTGTAGATGTACTACTGCTTAATCCGTAAACACCAATAGCATTAGGAGTATTACCGGTGCTTAAATTTATTCCTGCCACGCCGCTTACACCCGCCGATGTTGTTCCAATAACTCCAAATCCACCGCCTGTATTCTCTCCAACAACACCTGCCGCATTTGGATTTGTATTTTGCGTTTTTCCAATTATACCAACGGCCATTGAACTATTTCCAACTGATAAATTACTTCCTCTAATAGCAGGGGCGTTTGCATTCGCAGTAGCTAATAAAGTTTCAACGGTTGAAGTTGCGTTGGAATTAATAAAATTTCCTGCTCTACCCGCTCCAAAATTTGTTGAACGAATTCCATCGCTACCATTGGCAGCATTGGCAAGACTAACAACCATGCCTTCGGAACCCACAGCTGAATTATTATTTTGAAGGAGAAGCGCTGCACCACCACCCGCTTGGTTGGAAATACTAACAACGCCTGTTGAATTATAGGAAGGGTTTGAGTTAATGAAACTTGCAACAGCGCCAGTTGTGTATGGACTTAGTGCTGTGTTCTTCACATCAAGTAAAGATGTTGCAGTGCTAGAACCAATAGCAACTTTATCGCTCAATGGCGTATTACTTGGGTAAATTAAATTAGGAGTGTATGTCCAAGGACCAGATCCGCTAAGTGACGCGGGTGTCCAACTTATTCCGTTGAATTGTAGAACTTGTCCATTGATCGGAAAAACAGTTGATAAAGGAGCTCCTCTTAGTTTTCCAACAAATTGCGAATCTAATTTTCCAAAAATATCTCCACCCATATTGACCGGATATTCGCCCGCACTCATTAATCGTCCTTTATCGTCTGCGGTAAAAACAGGGACCTTTGAATTCGGAAATGTATTTGACCCAACCGAAATTGTTCCAGTTAATTTGTTTGTGAGGTCAAGAACATTACCGGTGATACTTATGTTTGCACTTCCGGAATAATTTGTTGATGAACCGCCCCCTGCATTGAACGCGTAAGGCACAGTTGCAAAACCACCTCTTGCCGAAACAGTATTTCCATTCATGGTAACTTCATAAGTTGCTTTTCCTAAATTCCACTGAATGGCCGAAAAATTATTGAACGGAATTTTTGGGATCCCGCCGCCAATTCGTAAGTTAACTACAAATGCGGGTGGAATTGTGACGTTATGATCCTCTTCATAAGCTTGAACAGCCACTGTACCATCGTTGAAAATTTTAATATTAAGGGCTACTGTACTGCCCGCCGCGATAGGTGCGCCACTTGCATCCCTAATAACCACCTGATAATTGATGAAAGGCGGAACATTTTGGGCGTAGGAATTAATACAGAAAAAGAGCGCTAAAAGTAATAAGGTTTTTCTCATTGAAATATGTTTGTATAAGACCCTACGTTATTAATTAAGAAATGGTTGGAAATAGTTATAAGGTTTTAGCCCAAATTTTAACATTTCCTTAAAATCTTAAGATCCAGAGTAAAATTAATGAATTTTCTCGTTAAAAAGCAAGTTTTTAACGACTAACTCTCCTTTAAGCCCCTACCTTGCTTTTGGATGCGGTTTTCGTCTTTTAACTGGAAAATGATCTTGTCTAAGATCCCGTTTATGAACACTTTACTATTTGGAGTGCTATAGTCTTTGCTAATATCAATATACTCGTTAAGTGAGGCTTTAACAGGGACATTTGGCAAATAAGCAAATTCGGTGATGCACATTTGCATAAGTAGCATGTCCATTTCGGCAATACGATCAAGTTCCCAATTTTTGACATGTTTTTGGATCAATTCAATATTTGATTCGCGATAAAGAATGGTTTTTTCGAATAACAATGACACAAATTCTTCATCATCCTTTTCATCCTTAAGCAATGGTAAAATGCGAAATTTACCATCGAACAATTCAAAATTCTTTAGAACAAGATTATACGCTACGTAAAGATCATCGGTCCAATAAATACTCTTTTCCTCAAACATAGAGATCAGCACTTCATTCTCATTCAACACTTTTACGATCACTTCATTCAAAAAATGTTTATCATCTTTTAAAGTTGGCTTTTCAATTTTAATGTATGCTTCAAACTCCGGTGTTTTTTTTATCTCGGCAATAATGCGACGAACGATCTCGTTATCAATAAATGTACCAAGCTTTCGTTTTTCGATAAGTGTTTTTAATTCGCCACTCTCATAAATAGCCAACAGCAAGGCATTGGAGGCTAATTTCCGGTTTGGATTAAGGTCTTCTTTGCTTGGCAAACGTTTGTTCTTGTTCTCATCAATGATCAATAACTCATTTTGATAAATGCCGGCAAAAATATTAATGATAATGAGATAGAGGTCGTAAACCTGATCGATACTCTTGAACAGTTCTTTTTCAAAAACGTTCATGTCGGGTTTTTCATTCTTAAAATAAGAATAAAGTGCCTGCATGGTCTTGATACGTAAAAATCGTCTGCTCAACATGTTTAAAGAACCTTTTATTAGTGTGATTCCATTCCTTTACTACCTCAAAAAATAGTTGGGATGCAAAGGTACATTTATTTTTGTTTTATTAAAGAATAAAAAGGTATACTTTTACATTCCCATGCAGGTTACAGAGGTTAAAAATAGGAAACACTTTCCCATTCGAGCTTATCAAAAAGGCGCGCTCAACCTGTACTTATTCATAGAGGAGCATTCGATAAAGGCTGCTATTTTTAACGATGGAAATACGAATTTGCATGAGATCTGCTCAATAGATTTCACCCTCGAAAAGAAAAATGCAAGTCAAACTATTGAAGAATTAGGCTA
>JAHEYC010000122.1:4014-6979 GCA_023251775.1 Sphingobacteriaceae bacterium
GGAATTCGGAATACTAAAACACCGCTTCAATCATGTGTCGGTTCAAGTATTAAATAGATTGTTCACCCTTGTGCCCCAAGCTTATAGCGATCCAAATTTAAAAGGTTTGCTTGAATTTAATACCGGGGCAAAGGATATAAGAACGGTGCAGACCAATTTGGTGAATAATTCGGTTTACTTTACCTATACCTACGATCTTGAACTCTTAGCTTTTATTGAAAAAACATTTTCGGCCGCAAAAATTGATCATGTAGGCGCAGGAACTATTGACCTGTTTTTGAATTTACCTTATTTTAAAAATAGTGATGTGTTCTTGAATTTTCACACGTCGTGTATAGAGTTGATCATAAAATCAAAGAATGATCTTCTTTTTTATAACATCTTTAAATATGATACAAACGAAGATGTTCTTTATTTCTTATTATTCACCATCGAACAATTTCAATTGAATAAAGAGACCTTACGTTTGCAAATTGCAGGGAATAAAAACACGAACGATGAACTTTTTACGCTTGTAAAAAAATATATTCGCAACGTGAATTTTGTTTCGAGTAAAGCACTTGATAAACCGGTGGATGAATTGCCAAATCATTTTTACTTCAGCATTTTAAACAAACACTTGTGCGAATTTTAGGCGGCACATTAGGCGGAAGGAATATAGACGTTCCAAAGGGATTACCCATTCGTCCTACTACCTCTTTTGCAGGCGAAGGACTTTTTAATATCCTTCATAATAAAATTGATTTTGAAACTACGTCATTACTCGATCTTTTTTCGGGAACAGGACATATTTCCATTGAATTTGCTTCACGCGGATGTAAAGATATCACAGCCATTGACAATAATTTTTCGTGCGTTAATTTTTTAAAACAAACTGCTTCAAAATTTGATCTTCCCATAAATGCAATGAAAGGAGATGTGTTCAAGCTTTTAAAAGATAATAAGAAAAAGTACGATATCATTTTTGCTGATCCTCCTTATGATATCACCAATTTAGAAGAGATCCATCAGTTAGTTTTTGAGCATGCTTTACTTAAGGATAAAGGAATGTTGATTATTGAACACGGACCAAGAACAAAACTGGAGCAATTGTCGCATTTTGCACAACATCGCAAATATGGGAATGTAAATTTTAGTTTCTTTACTACAGAATAAGTAACTTTACAACATGATCATTGATGTTCACACACATATCATTCCAAAGCACCTTCCCGATTTTTCAAAACAATTTGGGTATGGAGATTTTATTCATTTAGATCATCATGAGCCCGGAAAGGCATGGATGATGCAAGGGAATAAACGTTTTAGAGAAATTTTGTCGAACTGCTGGGATGCAGAATTACGCATCAAAGAAATGAAACAACATGGTATTGATAAGCAAGTGATCTGCACAATTCCCGTGATGTTTAGTTATAACGCCAAGCCAAATGATTGTTTGACATTAAGTCAATTTTTAAACGATGATATTGCAGCAACGGTGAATCAATATCCCGATAAATTCATTGGCTTAGCAACTGTTCCTATGCAAGACACCAAACTTGCCATTAAAGAATTAGAACGTTGCATGAAATTAGGATATAAAGGAATTCAAATTGGAAGCAACGTAAATAATTTGAATTTGAACGAACAACAGTTCTTTGATCTTTACGCGGCTTGCGAACAATTAAATGCAGCCATTTTAATTCACCCTTGGCAAATGATGGGTCAGGAACATATGACAAAATATTGGTTGCCTTGGTTAGTTGGTATGCCGGCCGAAATTAGCAGGGCAGCTTGCAGTATGATATTTGGCGGTGTATTTGAAAAATTCAAAAAATTAAAAGTGTGTTTTGCGCATGGTGGAGGTTCTTTACTTCCAACATTAGGACGAATTGAACATGGTTGGGATTGCAGGCCTGACTTAGTTGCGATCGATAACAAAAAAAATCCGAAAAGTTATTTGGGTCAGTTTTGGGTGGATAGTCATGTATGCGATACTGAAATGTTGCAATACACCATTAAACAATGCGGCGCAAACCGTGTGATGCAAGGAAGCGATTATCCTTTTCCCTTGGGAGAAGCTATTCCCGGAGAATTAGTTCACAAAACTCCGATGAGTGATAAAGAAAAAGAATTAGTTTTTAGTGGTTCAGCAAAAGAGTGGTTGGGCATTTAACATTCTCTGGCATGGTGTTTGAATCTCTTATTGCTGTGAAAAAGCTGTACATATTCATCATCATTTCTTTCCTTAGCTTAACTAATGTATATGGTCAACAACCATACTACTCCTATACCTTCCAGGTGAATCAAACTTGCACAAGTTGTTGCACAGCTACCGCTTGCATTAGTTTTACTTATAACTGTAGTCCTGTTCCACCTATAGGCGGGTATGCTTTGATCACTGCCACTACAACAACTCCAACTTGGACACTCAATCCCTGTTTTTATAATTTATGTAACGGTAATTATACTGTACTCATTAACGGCGTACCTAGTAATGATGCCTGCATGATCTGCATTATAAACCAAATGTTTCCATCACAACCAACAGGTTTGAAAGAAATAAGAGCACAAGAGGATATGAGACTATTTATATCACCTAATCCTGCCAAAGAACAAATACAGATCAGTTATTATTCAGAGTTAATGAACGAATCGGAAGTTCACATCATTAATCTATTAGGTCAAAAATTGAAAAAGCTAACATTTCAAAAGGAAGCTTCATCAACTATCTGTAATGTGTCCGATCTTGGTCCGGGAATATATTTTGTTGTTGTTTCAAATAAGGATAAGATGCTTGAGAGGAAGAAGCTGATCATCTCAGATTAACTACCAATAATTATCATCCAAATTAAATCGTACGTTAATGATATTATTATACTTTGAACCAAAGGTATAATTGATATTAAATCCATAATTAAAATTATAATCGGTTTTTAATTGCACCTGACTCAAAATAATTTCGTTGGCGGTGGCTTCCGACTTT
>JAHEYC010000052.1 GCA_023251775.1 Sphingobacteriaceae bacterium
ATCAGGTGGAGCAACGTATACATGGATGCCAAGTGGAAATGGATCAACTATAATGATAACGCCTACGGTGAATACAACGTATACTGTAACAGGAACTTCGTCGTTGGGATGTACAAATACTACAACCATTGCCATCACCACATCGTCATGCTCAGGTGGAAGTGCGGGTATAAATGCTTATGCAGTGAACGAATTACTGTTTAGTGTTTTCCCTAATCCTGTAAAAGATAAAGTGATCATTAGAGTAGGCGATGCAAACCTTAATAACGTGAAAGTTGAATTGTTTGATATAGTTGGTAAAAAACTATTTGAGCAAAGCTTCACTAATTTATCTGCCGGAACCGAACAAGCTATTCAAGTAAGTAATTTACCTAAGGGTGTATTTATATTACAAATGAATATGGATGGTAAACCTCAGAAAGCGATACGACTCGTAAAAGAATAAATTTAAAAAGGCTCTCAATTTGAGAGCCTTTTTTTTGAAATTTATTTTTCTTTTCTAAAAAGACCAAAAGTAATTTAACAAGTTCAAACCATTAGGTAGTTTTATAGTATTAAAATAGGTAAAACTACCTATTGAAAATGAGTATTTCTACGCTTGTATTTAACATATGCAATAACAACATTTGTTTGATAAAGGGATAATTTGGTTTTTAGCTAAAATATACTATCTTTAATATATGCGAAAACACCATTTAATATTTTTACTTACTTTTTTGACATTATGTATTTGTGGACAGGTTAATTTGGTTTTAAATCCTTCTTTTGAAACTCATACAGCTTGTCCTAGCGGAAGTGGAAATGATGTTGCCAAGGCAATTGGTTGGGATACTTGTAGGTCTTCGCCTGATTATTTTAACACGTGCTCTACGATTCCTCTTTTTCAAGTCCCAATAAACTATTTTGGAAAGCAGGTTCCAATAAATGGAGAAGCGTATTGCGGCTTATACACATATTCTTCTAGTTCGTTCTACAGAGAATTAATAATCGGACAATTAACAGCCCCTTTGGTGTTGACGCAAAAATATTTTATTTCGCTTAAAGTAAATCGGGCTGACAGCAATAATGTAGTAGGTTATAGTTCAAATAAAATAGGTATAAAGTTTACAAAAGTTAAACAGAAATATGTTCCTATAAATAACATTGCCCATTTTTACTCTAACTCAATTATTACCGATACAGTAAATTGGACAAAAATATCTGGATCATTTGTTGCTGACTCGGCTTATAATTATTTAATGCTTGGCAATTTTTTCGATGATGCAAATACATCAACCTTCAATCACGGAAATGGTGTTATTGCTTACTACTATATTGATGAGGTTTGCGTAAGCACCGATTCCTTATACGCTGAAAATTATGTTACGTCAATTAAAGAGTTATTCAATGATGAACATTCTGTTATTTATCCTAATCCAGCAAATCAGTTTTTAAATCTAAAAAAAGAAGACGATGAAGTCGTGAGAATATACAACTGTTATGGAGCTGAGGTTTTTAAAGATTACATAGACCAAAATAATTATACCATTAACTGCTCAAGTTGGCCAAATGGTATGTACTTGATACGATCAAAGAAGATTCATTATAAAATAATTATTAACCATTAAAAAGAAAATTTATGAAAAGACAAAATTATGCAGCTTTATTAGGAATGCTATTTCTTATGCCAAGTTTAATGACAAGCCAAGGTGGATTTCCTGGAAATTTTAGTACAGGTGGGAATTTTCTTGGATTCACCACAATTCTTAATAACCCGCAGCCTTTGAATGTTAGAAATGACTTCGGAACAAACAATGCCACTATTGACTTTTATACAAATAACTTAATAAAAGCTCAAGTAACGACTAATAGTTTACTTGTAAACTCAAGCATCACTAACTCCTACAATTTCAGCACTCCAGTCCAAATTGGTGATGGTATTAGGATTTCAGCTTCCCCAACTTCATATTCGCTTGCCACTTTAGATCTTTTTACATCGATCTTAAATCAAACTTTCATTAGGATGGATGGTATGTCTTTAATGCAAACAACTAATAATCGTTTTGAACATATATCAAACTTGAATGGTTTCTGGTATAACGCAACTGGTAACGGAGCGAATCAGGCTCTTGGTGGAGTGCCTCAGTTTATTTGGAACATTACTGGAACGGAAAGAGGTAGATTAGGAAGCAATGGTAAGTGGCGTTATGGCTTGAATCCTGGAAATGCAAATGCAAATAACAGGGTTGAGATACAAAGCAACGTTACAGATCCATATTTTCCTGTTAACGCTGTAAATGGATCAAGCGGATTAAGACTTACAAATTTAACTAGTCTCAAGACTCCCGTTGCGAATGGAACTAATGGAGTAAATTATTCAAGGGTCTTGTCTGTTGATCAAAATGGTGATGTGGTGTTGGTGCCAAGTAATGGACTTGCAAATAACGGCGTAAGTATTAATAATGGTACCTTGCAACTTGGAGCCCCATGTCCTGCAAATTTTGCACAAACTACCGCCGCGCAGTTAACTGGCAACAGACAATTACCACTAAATGGTTCTAACTTTACTTTTGCTGGCGCTACTGGAAGTGTTGGCATTGGTACTCCTTGTGTGCCTGGTAATAAATTAGAAGTGAATAATAATACTGGTCCAAATGCGAAAAGTGGTTTACGCTTAAAAGATTTAGCAAATAACCCACCGTCTCTGCCTAACACACTCAATAAAGTTCTTTCAGTTGATTTAGCAGGTGATGTAATTTTAACGCCGGCGCCAACTGGAATTGGTAATTTATGCACTGCCCTTCAAAATCCACTTACAGGTGAATTTGAAATACCACTTGGAACTTTTAAATATCGATTTACAGGTCAATCACAAATTACTACAAATCCTGCACTGCAGCAAGATATGGTTTCAATTGGTTACCCGTGCGGCTGAACTTTACCAGTTGCAAAATTTAGCGTATTAGAATCACAAACCGTTGCAACAGTGCCATTTGATAATTACGCGGGCCACTTTAAAAATACTAATATAAGTCCGCTAACTAGTCCATTTAATATTACTGGTGGGGTTTTCGGCGAAGCGCGTGGCCTGATTGCTGGACCAAGCGCAAACTCTCCAGTAAATGTTGGTGGTATATTCGAAGGATTTGGTTCGTGGAGTAATATTGGAGTATTTGGCAGAATGAGTCCGTTAGCTTTTCCAAGTAATTTCGGGCCTTCAAGGTATAATATTGGCGTTGCCGGCATTTCAGACCTTGCCGTTAACAATGCAGCATTACCACCTTCAGCAAACTACGGTGTTTATGCAGATGCTAGAAACTCACCAATATTAAATTTCGGTGTGTATGGTGAGGTTCCTGCCTCAACGGGCTTTGCTAAAAGTTTTGGTATTTATGGAGTAGCGCCGTCGAACGGTATAGACTTTGCTGGTTATTTTAATGGGGATGTTTTTACAACAGGCTCATATTTTCCTAGTGACCAAATATTAAAACAAAACTTCGACAGCATTCCAAATGCTTTAGGAATAATTAATCAGTTAAAGCCAAAAACTTTTGATTATAAACTTACGCAGTATCCACAAATGAATTTACCTAGTGGATTGCAATACGGTTTAGTTGCGCAAAATGTTCAAACTGTTATGCCTGTAATTGTAAGCTCAGCAACTCAGCCAGAGCGTATTATTGGAAACACCACTTATCCTGCGTTTACGTATTCAACTGTAGAGTACACGCAACTAATTCCTGTATTGATAAGAGCGGTTCAACAATTATCTGCTCAAAACCAAAAGCTTGATAGTTTAGTTACAGCGTTAACTCAAACAGTGAGTTCGTGTTGTTCAAATAGTGCTGCTCGTCAAACTGTTATTAATGGAAATGATCCAAGTGCTTTAACGCAGATCAATGTTAACTTGAGCGATGTGGATATGATCGTGCTTGATCAAAATAAACCAAATCCTTTCGCTGAGCAAACAACCATTACTTACAATGTTCCTGAGAAATATGGTTTTGCTCAATTAGTTTTCAAAACTATAGATGGTAAAATTCTTAAAACAATTGATATAACTAAAAAGGGTCGTGGCCAAGTAAATGTATTTGCAAATGATCTTTCAAATGGATTATACATGTACAGTTTAATTGTTGATGGAAAAACTGTTGATACTAAGAAGATGGTGAAACAAAATTAAAGCAACATTAATAATTTGTAAAAAGGCTTGCAATATCTGCAAGCCTTTTTTATTTCCGCTTAATTCAATACCAATTTTTTAATTGCACTTATTTTTGCTTGTGGTAAGGCGCTTATTTCTTCGCCAACAATGCCAACAAATAATTTGTTTTTAATAAGGAAGGCTTTATTCTTGATCAAATTCTTTAGATCAATGGTGCCGATCACATAATGGTATTCGCCACCGGCATATTGTTCGGAGATGTTTTGAAATTCAAATTGTTTCAGATCCTCTTCCGTATTATAACGTAAATATACTTTTAGCAAAGCGTTGTTGGTGAATTTAAGGTCGGGACTTTGTTTTTGCTTTTTGTATTCGTATCTATAACCATAACTTAAAGCTGAGATATCGGATAACACAGCTGCTCCTGTGGGATTTCCACCTGCACCACGTCCTTTTAAGAATTGCTCGCCTGAAAATTCACCGTCAACAATTACACCATTGAATTCGTTATCTACACTAAACAAATGATTACTGATAGGAACAAATTTTGGTAACACAAAAATACTCACTTCGTTTTGAGTTAATCGTTTTACAGTTGGCACTAATTTTATTTTATAGCCTTTTTCGCTCGCATAATTAATATCGAACGGACTCAACGTAGTAATACCAATATTCAAAACATCTTCCGGTTTTGCAATAACACCAAAGGCATGTAATGCTAAAATAATTGCTTTGAATTTAGCGTCAAATCCTTCTACATCATTTGTTGGATCGCTTTCGGCAAAACCTTTTTCTTGGGCTTGCTTTAAAGCTTCTTCGTAAGATAATTTTTCGGAAATGGTTTTTGTAAGAATATAATTAGTGGTACCATTAAAGATGCCGCTCAATTTTTCTATTTGCTCGTTATCAAAATATTCTTCCAATGTTCTGATGATGGGAATACTTCCGCAACTCGAGGCTTCGTACAATAAAGAAACATTATGCTCATGTTGCAGATCGTACAATTCTTTTAAATGTTCGGCCACCATTTTTTTATTGGCAGTTACCACATGTTTGCCCTTGCTTAATGCGTAGCTCACAATTTTAAACGCTTCATCGGCATCGTCAATTAATTCTACAATAAGATCAATGTCCGGATTATCCAGGATCTCGTGCTTATCAAATGTAAAAATGTCCGACTCTAATGGCCTTTGTTTTTCTTTATGTTTTACCGCAATTTTTACGATATTGGCCTTAAAGCCCTTGCTGTTGTTAAGTACATGGTACAAACCCTGACCCACACAGCCAAAGCCAAACAATCCTATATTTATTTTTTTTGCCATAGTATTTATTTTTTATAGAACCCCGATAAGATTCTTTTTTGTTAGTGTTTTTTTAGTTGAATTATAAAATTGATCAATGATAGTTCCCAGTTTCTCGGTTTCAATTAAAAAACCATCGTGTCCGTAGAACGAATCGATAATTTGCAAGGAACTATTAGTAATATGTTTCGCCAAAAACTCTTGTTCGTGTGTTGGGAACAAAAGATCGCTGCTGATACCAACCACTAATGTTTTTGCTTTTATTTTCTCGAGCGCTTTTTCGATCGACACTTTTCCGCGTCCAACATTATGCGAGTCCATAGCATTTGCCAATGTTACGTACGAATATGCATTAAAACGATTCACCAATTTTTCGCCTTGGTAACGTTGATAGCTGGATGAATTGAAATCGTTTATCTTTTCATCATGTTTTTCTTTTTGCGTTTCGTTATAGGTTGCATGATTTCTATAACTCAACAAAGCGATACTGCGCGCTGCTGCTAATCCTTTTTGTCCGCCCTCAGGTGTATTTGAATAATACGTTCTATCAGCTTTAATAGCTAATCGCTGACTTTCGTTAAAGGCAATTCCCCAAGGAGAATGTTTAGCGTTAGTAGCAACGATAATAGTATTTTCAAATAATTCCGGATGTTTGATGTTCCATTCAATAACTTGTTGCGCACCTTGCGATCCGCCAATGATAGTATGGATATTCTCAATTCCTAAATGTTCGCGCAAAATATCGTGCGCTCCAACCATATCGCGTATTGTAATTGTTGGAAATAAACTGAACAATGGTTGATTTGAATATTTGTTGATGCTTAATGGGCCTGTACTTCCATAGCACGAACCAAGATTATTGGCGCATACAATAAAATGATCGTTTGGATTGAACAGATCGTTGGCGCCAAATAAACCCGGCCACCATTCAAATACATCGCTGTTGGCAGTAAGTGCATGGCAAACCCAAACGACATTATTTTTTTTGGCATTTAATTTTCCATAGGTATGGTAAGCAATTTCCAGGTTAGGTAATTGTCCGCCATTTTCCAAAGCAAAAGGATAGGGGTAATGATAGAGTTGATGTTGCATGGTTTCTTAGTTTTTGCTTATGAATATTCTATGAATTATTTCTTTCCTTTCGGCTTCGTTTAAAAGATTGATAGGATCAACTATTCTTCGGCGCGTTTGTTTACCAAAATAATTGGGAAGGTATCCGCCTTTAACTTCGATAGCATGATCGGCTTCAAATTGTAAAGCTGTTGTAAAGTCGTGTGACTCTAAAAGATTGTATGTATTTGTTTTTGTATGTTTCATTGTTTTAAATTTTGCGTCTCGTTACAAGTAACAAGACAATTAATAAATTTTGATGATCCCGATCACATAATGATCGCCGCAAAAGCGGATGTAAGTTTAAACTGTAAGTAATTAAAGTTTAACACATACAACAACAGCAACGCATACGCATTGTGTTTGAGGATGTAAACAATGAATTGAACTGAGCGAACCCTGCTTTAGTTCCTTGATTGATGTTTTGATTCTGTGTGTTCATTTTTTCTTTTTTTTAATTCATCTTTCCTCTTACTCTCATCAGAGGTAGGATTTAGCACCGGTTTTCCAATCCCGTTGAACTGAGACTTTTAGTTGGTTGCCTGCGAGTCAATGAGCCTATTCTCTCGTCGCATCTTGATAAATTAAAACACACAAGGGTGGGTTTTAATTCGGGTACAAATGTAAAACAAATAAAGTATTACTTCCAAATTTATTTTAAAAAAGCGCCGGAAAGCCCTATTTAAAGGGATTTAGGAGGGGGTTGATCAAAGGGGAGTTCTAGAAATTAGATTTTTTTAGGCGAACGAGATTTTTAAACCGGAGAATACTGGCGTATTTGAGGATTTGAAAATCGAAGTTCAACGACAAAAAAGCAATTTATAGAACTCCCCTAAAAGAAAAAACCTCCAAAAAGGAGGTTTTAAAAAAAGGTTGATGAATCTTATTATTAATGGTTATCCATTTCTTCCGAATTCTTCTTTTGTTGTTCTTTAAGTTCTTTATAGGTCATCATTTTATAACCTTCGGTGCTTACTTTAAACACACCATCATCAATTGGTTTTGTATCCACTTCTACTACCGTTGAGATCATTTTCATTTCCATTCCGCCTTGATTCATTGACATTTCTGTTTGCATAGGATAACCTTTTAGGTCGGTAAGATCAGGACCCATTCCGCCGCCTTTTCTTCCTTTTGAAGTTCCGGGCATTTTGATCTTATCAGTGAACCAAACATCCGATTTTACTTCTTTCTTTTCTTTGTCTTTTCCTACCATAGAAGTTACAATGGCTTTGGTGCACTCGTAACCTGCGATCATTTTTTTCTCGGTGGTATATTCAATGGTTGGTTTTTGTCTTTTAGCGGCATTCTCTTTTTCATCAGCTTCCGTTTCAGCTTTGGTCATGGTCCAACCTGTTTTATTTCCCATTTGTTCCATTAACACTGTTGTAAGAGAACCATCATTTAAAAATAGTTGGCTCCCCATCATACTGGTAACTTCTGTTTTTGATTTTTCGCCTTTCATATAGGTAACAACATCGTTTTCGGCCATACCTGCGTATTCTTCAGGTAATCCTTCCACTTTTACCGACATCTTAACGGTAACGTTATCCTGCGCGTTCAATTGGGTAAAACCAAAAGCTAAGGCTGCGATCACTACTAATTTTTTCATTGGTTTGTTAGTTTTAAAATTGTACTGTTTGTTTTTCAAATTTAGTGCCAATTTACGAATTTTGTCTTGTTAAAATTACTTAATTATTTGAATGGAAACAATGAAGGTAAGGGTGGTTTAAATCAAATTTTACTGAAGATCATTAAAGAATTTCTGCATCTCGGCCTTGCTAACCTTTTTCATGTTAGTTGGAACCTCAAAGGTATTATCGGGCACTTCAGTAGAGCTTATCTTCTTTGCAAGGAAACGCATTTCCATTCCCATTTTTTTGATCCTGTAATCCAAAAGCACCCCTTTTACTACTGCGTATGGTGTAAGTTCGTTACAAGATTCCATTCCCAGATCTTTTGTGTACCAAGCATCAAATGTTACAGAAGGATTATCAACCATGCTTACTTTCAATTTAAAGCATTTTAAACCTAACATCTTTTTGGTCTCTTTGGTTTCTTCTATCTTTACTTTATATCCGTTGTTCTCTTCTTTTATTTCTCCCTCATTCTCTACACAAAACTGTTTGATATCCATGAACTTTACAGTTTGAATAAGCGTTTTGTCTTGAAGGTTCCCAATAACAGATGTATTGAACATGCCCATGGTGCTCATCTCGATAATGAACTTATCTTTTTTATATCTTAAAATAGCTGAGCCCGGAGCTAAACCTGAAAGCGGATGGGTTTGATCAACGGCCTTTGAATCGAATTCAATAACGCCTTCTTCACTTCCGCCTTTTTTTTCTTCGCCACTGCATGATTGAATGCTGAAAATAAAAACGCCTGCGTATAATACCGCAAAAAACACGATCGTCCTGAAAATATATAGCCTGAAATTCAAATTTACAAAGGGGTAATATTATGATTAAATTTCATGAAATGCAAGAAAAAACCCCTTGAAAGCGAGTGATTTTAGGTAGTGTTGAAAGAAAGGATCAAAGTGGATTCACTGTTTTGCGAAGAGTTTCGCGAGTAACGTACGTGATGCCAACAGGAAGCGTGAAAGATTCATCTGCTACGCCAACGTTCTTTACTTCTTTGGCTTTGAAATGCATTTCCATTCCCATACGTTTTGCTCTGTAATCCATTAGCATTCCCTTTATTTGCGCATACGGTGTAAGCTTGTTAAAATCCCCAACGCCAAGGTCTTTGGTGTAATACGCATCAAATTTTACTTCAGGACTATCTACTAAACTCACCTTGAGCTTGTAACATTTCAATCCTGCAATTTGTTTGGTTTCTTTAGTTTCCTGAATGTTGAGTTTATAATCTTCATTCTCTTTTTTAATATCACATTCTTTATCAACGCAACCTTGTCGCAGATCCATGAAGGTGATAGTTTGTGTCATGGTATTCTTTTTCAAATTGCCAAAAATGCTTGTATTAAAACCAAACGAAGACATTACCATGACAAAATTCTCGTCCTTATACTTCAATGTTGCCGAATTGGGAACTAAAGTTGCCATTGGATGTTGATCATCTACAGCATTCGTCTCAAATTCAATAACACCTTCGTTCTCGCCCGAACGAGAAGCAGTTGCCTCCGTTTCATTTTTGCATGAAGGCATCACTACACAAAAAAATGCGATGAAAGCAATAAGGAGTTGTTGTGTTATGGTTGAACTTTTTTTCAAATCGTGTTTTTAAAAAGGACCAAAAAAAATCATTCCTTTTTTGTAATGGAATGATCTTAAAATTTTATAGTTCTACATTTAAATTATTTTAAGGTAACTGTTTTTTCAACTGTTTTACCTTCTTCTAATTTAATGATGCTATTACCAACAAGCGTTGAGGTTGCAGGACCTGTAGTTCCGGTATTTACGGCAGTTGTTGTTGCAACAATATCATAAATAGCAGGAAGTTTAAAAACAAAGGATACATTTCCGCCACCATCGGTAACGCCGTTTGCTTTAAGATCGGCAATAACCGTAGTGTTTTGTGCTGTTTTTACATTAGCATATAATTGCACGGCCGCATTTGGAACAGCGCTTCCGGTTGCATCAACACACTTAACGGTTGCCTTACAATCGGTATTTTTTTCACATGAAATGAAAAAATAATTGATGGAAAGCATCAAAACAATAAAAGGAACAATAACTTTGTTTTTCATAGTATACAAATATAATAAAAAACAGTGAAAATGACAAAATTTGGCCGAATAATCTATTTTTTGAGCCTTCTGGGCCTGAGTAAGATGGGTGCACAAACGATGGGCAAGGAGACCATTTTAATAGAGACCTCCTATGGCAATATGAAGGTAAAATTATATGAAGAAACCCCCCTTCATAAAGTCAATTTTTTGAAGTTGGTGAACGATCATTTTTTTGATAGTTTGTTATTCCATAGGGTCATTAATACCTTTATGATCCAAGGCGGCGATCCCACAAGTAAAAGGGCCAAACCCGCTGATACGCTTGGGAATGGAGAGCTTGGCTATACTGTTCCGGCGGAGATAAACCCAAAACTTATCCATAAAAAAGGGGTCATTGCTGCCGCTCGCGAAGGCGATGATGTGAACCCCAAATTTGCTTCAAGTTCGTGCCAATTTTATATTGTTCAAGGCAAGATAAAAACCCCCGAAGAGCTCAAAAAAGCCGAAGATAGGATCAATAAAACAGCTGCAACAAATGCAGGGAGAGCAGTGATGAAAAGCGAGGAAGGCAAAATGTTAAAAGCTCAGTATGATCAATACAAAAAAGCGAATATTGCAGATAGTGCCGAACTAATTAACAAGATAATTGAAGGAATGATCAAAGAAGAGTTGGCGAAGAAGCCGGTTTATACCATGTCGGAATATCAAAGAACAAGTTATTCAACTGTTGGAGGTACGCCGCATTTGGATGGAACTTATACGGTGTTTGGAGAAGTGATAGAAGGATTAGAAGTGATAGATAAAATTGCAGCAGTGAAAGTAGATGGAAATAATAGGCCGGAAAAAGATGTGAGAATGAAAATTACGCTTGTGAAATAATTACTTGCGTCCGGGACATTTTTTACAACGATCACCTTTTTTGAAACTCTTGCAACAATCTTTTTTCTTTTTGCAGCAAGCAAGTTCCATTAATGGTAACAATGGACAATTATTAATGAAGGGTTTTGGTTTTACCGGTTCTAGCATATCCAAAAGTATTTATAAGCAAGGCAAAGTCATATACCACAAACAAGGTAATTTTTGATACTTTTGTATTCCTCACATGGATCTAAAACCTCTACATACTTGGTTAGTAAGCACAAAAGAACCTTTACTTATTTCGGGTCCTTGCGGTGCCGAAACTGAAGATCAGGTATTAAAGACAGCCGAACAATTAAGTAAGATCCCGCAAGTTGCTTTATTTAGATCGGGAATTTGGAAACCTCGCACACGGCCAAACTCTTTTGAGGGCAAAGGCGAAACTGCTTTGCAATGGTTGCAAACTGCAAAACAGCAATACGGTTTGCGAACAACCGTTGAAGTTGCCAATGCACAACATGTTGAATTAGCTTTGAAATATGGTGTTGATGTTTTGTGGATAGGTGCGCGCACAACGGTAAATCCGTTCAGCGTTCAGGAAATTGCCGATGCGTTGAAAGGAGTTGATGTTCCGGTGATGATCAAAAATCCAATTCATGCCGATCTGCAATTATGGATAGGCGCTATTGAAAGAGTTCATCAGGTTGGCATTGATAAAATTTTAGCGATCCACAGAGGATTTCATTATTACGGTAAACATAAATATCGCAACGAACCCATTTGGAAAATTCCTATTGAACTGCGTACACAATTTCCTCAGTTACCAATTATTTGCGATCCCAGTCATATTTCGGGAACAAGAGAACTCATACAAGAAGTTGCACAACAAGCTTTGAATATTGGCATGGATGGATTGATGATCGAAAGTCATTTTGATCCTGATAATGCCTTGAGTGATGCCAAACAACAATTAATGCCTGATGCTTTGAAAACGCTTTTAGCAAATTTAGTAGTGCGTGAAGATAAATTTGGTAACGAAGGACACAAAGAGCAATTGGATGAATTCAGAAAATTAATTGACGAGATAGATGAGAGCATGATGGATATTATTCAAAAGAGGGAAGATGTAATTCGCTTGATAGGCAGCTACAAAAAAGATCATAACATCACAGTATTTCAATTAGAGCGTTGGCAGGAAATTTTGCGTACGCGCGCGCAATGGGCCGATAAAAAAGGAATTTCACGAGGACATATCGAAAAATTATGTCAGTTATTACACGAAGAAAGTATTCGGATACAGAATGAGTTGTTCAATTAAAGAGCTGATCTTTTAAGCCACGAATTACACGAATTTCACTAATCTGTGTTTATTAAATTTCACTAACCTGTGTGTAAATCTCAATACGTTTAGATTTGTGTAATTAGTGATCCCGATAACTATCGGGATCGTGGCTATTTTATATTTAAAACGAGCAATCATCCACGGCTGACTTTGATTTACGTTCGCCGGTGGTTCCAAAAACGGGTGATACACCGATCATAATTTCGGCACTATTTAATGCAGGGTGAGACATTTTGTTTATGGACATATCGTAAGCAAAACCCATGATAAGATTATTTACAATACGCACTTGAAAGATCCCGCAAATAAAATTCTTGCCGCGAACACTAAAGCCGTAAGCAAAACGCTTGTACCAATAATTCATCACATTTAATTCGACATTGGGAAGACTTTTATAAGTCCCCCTTACATTTAATGCCACCAATAATTTATTTTCCAGAGGTAATTTGAATTTTCTTCCGATGCTAAAAATATAGTGTGGTGGTAATAAACTTGGTGATCCAATTTGTTTGGAAGAAAAATATCCTTTTTGTTTAAAAACGGATACTTGCCATAGACTAAGATCGACAAAGAATTTATTATTGTTGAGACGAATTCCGGGAATAACATCAGGATATGCAAAAAATGAGCGTGCAGAAGAAGCAACGGCCGGATCGTTGCGATCGAGAATAGAACTGTTGAGGTAAAATTGTTTGGCTCCCGCAAAAACACCAACCGACATTTCGGTTCTTTTTGTTACCAATAAATGAAACGCGTAGCAAGCGTACATGCTATTATCAATAAATGCCCCGTTCCTGTCTTGATCAAAATAAACACCAACGCTATGCCAATTTTTGTAAGCTCTTTGTGGAATGAACGTATAGTGCGCATTTAAAAAAGCAACTTTAGGATTATTATTTACGCCGATCCATTGTGTGCGTGCACCAAAGATAATTTCGGTAGGGGCGAGGAGTGATGTTCCTCCCGCGGCAGGATTATAACCTGTTTTATTAAAAATAAATTGCGTGTACTGCGGTAATTGCTGCGCAGATAGATGTACAGTAAACAAAATAAATATGTGAATGAGTTTTTTCACCTTAGTACAGTTACATCACCTTTTTTAAATCTACTTTTGTCGCTTCCTTTATAATAAAACACGTAATAATAAGTTCCATCGGCAACCGTAATTCCCAGCCATTCGCCATTCCAAGGAATATAAGTTCCTTTTTGCGAATGCACTTGTTGGCCCCATTTATTAAATACGTACAATTCAAATTCGGGATAATAGTTTGTATTACCAATTCCCCAAGTATCATTATAATTATCGCCATTGGGTGTAAAATGATTTGAGGCAAATACCTTGCATTCTTGTTTTCCTATCTTGAAAGTTATGACTGTATCTTTTAAAGCAGAATCTTTTACGGTAACCGAATAATCACCTTCCACAAGATCTTGAATGGAAGAAACATTGTTTGCACCGGTGCTCCATTGAATAGTGATAGGTTGCTTACCGCTTAATATCTGAACACCGGCCGCGCCTTTTTCGCACTCTTGATCGAATTTACTAAGCTGAACACTTAAGGTTTGTGAATGGAATAAAGAAACAGTGAGCAAGAGAGAAAAAATATAGAGAAGGCGTTTCAAAATTATCTTTATTATTTTTTAAAGATAATTAATTTTTAGGTACTCTATCTATCCAATCGCCATGTTCTTTGATAAGGGCAATGAGTTCGTCGACTGCCGTTTCGCTGGTAACATTCTTCTTAACAACTTCTTTGCCTTTGTATAAACTAATTTTACCAGGACCTGTTCCTACATAGCCATAATCTGCATCGGCCATTTCGCCCGGACCATTTACGATGCAACCCATGATGCCAATTTTAACGCCTTTGAGATGATCGGTACGCTCGCGGATCTTTTGTGTTGTTTCTTGAAGATCAAATAATGTTCGTCCGCAACTCGGGCAACTAATATATTCTGTTTTGCTGATGCGTGTTCGCGTAGCTTGCAAAATCCCAAATTGTGTGGAGTTGAGTGTTTGTAAATTCACACATTCGTTTTGTTTTATCCAAATGCCATCGCCCATGCCGTCTAAAAATAAAGCGCCGGCATCTGTACTGCTGTATAATTGAAATTGTTCTTCAGAGAGTAAATTATAATTGAATTTAAAAATAACCGGTGTTTCGCATTTGGCATTTTTAAGATCGATCATCATGCGGCGAAGATCTGCCATAGCTAATTCGTTGAAGGAATCTAAAATGAGAACACATTTCTTTTCTTTTTTTATTTTTTCGATGAATGTTGAAGTTAAAACCGTATGATCAGCAACAACAAAGTTCAATGCAGAAGAATGTTCAGTGCTTTTGAAATATTCTTCACCGCAATATAAAGGGTAAGCTCTTTCTTGTGTTTTATTTTTCTTCCAATGCTCACAGTTGTATATTACGCCTAATGTTCCGGGAATTTCGAAATTAATGGAATTATCTCCGGCATAAATAAGATCTACTGCCATATCGCTCAAATTCCATTTATCTAGGGGCACTGAATAATTATAACCAAAGGGATAGAGCGATGCCATTGTAATTTCTTCTTTAGAACTAAGATCGGCAATTACACGAGGGACATTATGCTCGCCAATATTTATGATATGATGAGTTTTATGACGATTGTATTCGAAAGGATTGTATGGTAATTCTCCCTCACTAATTTTTATTCCAGTGTTATTTTTTCTTTTTGTATAACGATCCGCCAGATCTTTGGCAACAGGAATTTCAAATTCAGGTTCTTCGGTTAATGAAACACGAATCGTATCACCCAATCCATCTTCTAATAAAGTTCCAATTCCCACAGCCGATTTAATTCGTCCATCTTCACCATCACCTGCTTCGGTAACACCCAAATGCAAAGGGTAATTTCGGTTGGTCTCCATCATTTTATTTACCAACAAACGATAGGCCTGCACCATTACTTGTGTATTACTTGCTTTCATCGAAATAACGATCTCGCGATAATCGTTCTCTTCGCAAATGCGCACAAATTCCAAAGCGCTTTCTACCATTCCTAAAGGCGAATCACCATAACGACTCATAATTCGATCGCTCAAGGAACCATGATTTGTTCCTATGCGCATTGCTGTTCCGTATTCTTTACAAATTTTTACAAGTGGTGTAAAACGTTGTCGTATCCTCTGCAATTCTGCTTCGTAACCTGCATCTGAATAATCGATGGTCTCAAATTTTTTCTTATCAGCGTAATTACCCGGATTCACACGCACTTTTTCAACTAAGCGTGCGGCCATTTCGGCGGCATTGGGTGTAAAATGTATATCGGCAACTAAAGGCGTATTAAAACCTGCTGCGCGAATTTCTTTTTTAATAACTTCTAAATTTTTTGCTTCATTTAAACTTGGTGCAGTAATGCGTACCAATTCACAACCGGCTTCTATCATGCGAATACTTTGGGCAACGGTACCTTTTGTATCCATGGTATCCGTGGTTGTCATACTTTGTAAACGAATAGGATTATTGCCACCCAAAAGAAGTTCGCCAATTTTTACTTCGCGCGTAATGAAACGCGAGTAGGAGGTAAGACTGTTACAATATTTAAAATTGTGGGACATTAGATCACAAAGATACGCTAATTTGCCTTTTGTATTGTGCGTTTATCATTATTTAAGCGACTTACGAATACGTTTGGTTATTGGCACCCAAACTCTGCGACCAACATCTCCGGCCAGATCCATGGCAATATCGCTTCGTAACGATTTTTCGTGATAAGATTTATGATCTTTATTTGAACCCGTAACCAGATCACCCAATGTACGAGTGTTCTTTATTTTTTCTTGACGAGATTTTATATTACTGCAACTAAAACCAATTTGCTTGTTAGTTTTAGCGTCCAATACATTTACATTGCAACTGGCTTCTACTTTGTTAAGAAAAAAGTTTTGTCCGTTATAAGGCGATTGTGCATCGCTTACGGTTTGCGTGAATTCTCCTTCGGTAACATTCACATATTTAATTTCAATAATATAATCCGGACTTTGTGATTCATTATCTATCGTAACATTATGTGTATTCTTGCCTTCCGACATAAAATTCTCAATGAATTTGTTCTGATAATCGTTAGGAGAGCCTGTAACATATTTTACATAATTGACATTAGCATTTATGCTTGCATAATTTTCTGGTGCAACAATTTTTACGACCACAGGTTTTTTAATTTCCTTTTTAAAAATAGTGCAACATGAAAAACATAGCACCACTAAAGAGAGTATAAGATAATTTAGTTTTTTCATTGTTCTAATTCAATTTCATCAATAAATATAAAGGCTTCTCCGCCTTTCCCATCGTGCCACTCGGGTAATTGTCCGTAATATTTTGCAACTAACTTAATATATTTAGCAGGCTTTGGGCTTTTAAATTCAACACTTAATTCTTGTGTTTGTAACGAAAGATCTTTTATACCAACTGCGGTCTTTGCTGTTCCTTCTTCTTTATAATTAATTCCGTCTGCGGAAGTATACACGGTTATCCATTTTGGAAAAACGATCCATGAGCGTGTATCTTGTAAAAAACCTGCGCTAATTTTTGTAATAGGTGAGGGGTCTTTATTTTCTATCACACATTCAACATCCTGACCTTGAAATCCAAGCCAATCGCCTTTTCGCCAATCGGTATCGCCGCAAACGCCATCCGCTAATGATTGTGGACCTTCGGCGGAATATTGCGGACTAACCTTTGATTTTATTTTTACTAATTGTTTTGTATTCAGTTTAAAAAGATTGGCGTTTGTTTCACTGCTATCTCCAAAGGCATAAGCTTTTACTTTTACTTGAGAAGTATTGGTGATCAAAAATGGTTTTACAAATGGCGTTGAGCGTTTTGTTGGGGTACTTCCGTTGGTTGTATAGCAGATCTTGTCGCATTTTCCGTTGATCGCTTTTAAGGTAATGGGTTGCGGAAAATAAGACGTTTTACTCTTGTAAGCTATTATGGGCGATGGAATGATAGGATATTCTTTTAAGCTTGAGCTTGGTCTGCTAGTTGATCCATATGTATTATTAGCAGCTGCCATTTGTTTGTACTCAAACGTAATGCTTCCGCCTTCTATCAACTTGCTATAATTCATAAAGGGCTCTTGACCGGGACCGCCGTTAAAACTAATACCTGTGAAATTCGTAAGACTTCCGGGTTCCGATTCAATGCGAAAATATTTTCCGTTCTCAAAATATAAAGTAGCTTCTTTGAACGATGGTTTGAACAAAACAAATTGTGGGTTACCTGGGCAAACCTGATACATTCCTAACGAACTTAATACATACCATGCACTCATTTGTCCGCAATCGTCGTTCCCAATTAAACCATCAGGTGTGTTCTTGTAAAATTTAGTAAGGATGTTATTTACTTGAAAAGAAGTTTTATTTGGCTTCCCAATATAATGGTACAAAAATGGAGAGTGATGGCTGGGTTCGTTACCATGTGCGTATTGTCCAACTAATCCTGTTACATCTGCTTGTTCTCGCCCGCTTGTTTTGGCGGTTGTAGAAAATAATTCATCCAACTTTGTTTCAAATTTTGCTTCACTTCCATGAAGTTTGATCAAGCCTTCGATGTCGTGCGGAACATAAAATGAATAATGCCAACTATTCCCTTCGGTAAAATGATTATTTATCTCGGTTGGAGAAAAAGGGGAATACCAATTTCCATTTATACGGGGACGCATAAAGCCTGTGCTTTCATCAAACAGATTTTTATACGCTTGTGCAGATCTTAAAAGTTGTGGAACGTCTTTATCCTTAAAACGAATTCCGATCTGAGCTATACACCAATTATCATAAGCGTACTCCAATGACTTTGAAACACTTTCGCTTTGATCGTTCACTTCAAGATATCTTTTTGTGTAGAATTTTTTTATTCCAAACTCATCCGTAGAAGCTGCATCTTTCATGGCTTTATAAACAGCAAGTGTGTCGTATCCTTTAATGCCTTTTGTAAATGCGTCGGCGATCACAGAAACAGAGTGATAACCGATCATACAATTTGTTTCATTAGAAGATAATTCCCAAACCGGTAGTTTTTTTCCTTCGAGGTATTGGTTATAGAATGTATTTATGAAATCGTTGGTGCGTTTTTGTTCGATGATGGTAAATAAAGGATGAAGAGCGCGGTAAGTATCCCAAAGAGAGAAAACATTATAGTGGACATAATTTTTTACAGAGTGAATGGCGTTATCTCTTCCGCGATATCGTCCGTCGGAATCCATATCTAAACTCGGATGAATGCAGCAATGATAAAGTGCTGTATAAAAAATAGTTCTTTTTGTTTGATCAGGTTCGGTGATGCTGATCTTGGATAATTGTCGGTTCCATTTTTTTTCGGATTGTTTTCTATAAGCATCAAAATCCCAAACGGTTGCTTCGGCTTGCATATTTTTTGCAGAGCCTGCATTATCAACATTAGATAAAGCAACTTTCACCATCAATGGTTTTTTATCGGTATTGTCGAATTGCAGAATAGCACCTTCAATGATCTCTCTTTGTGTTGTGCTCCACGAAAGTGCATAAGTGCTATTTTTTAAATAAATGATATTTTTAATGGGTTTGCTCAATTTCATTGTGAAATAACAATACTGTGCTTTGGCCCATGCTTCGCTAATGCGGTAACCATTTATGGTAACACTATCAGTAAGTTCAAGATGAGAATCAGTGGTTTTGTCGCGATGTAAAAGATCGATAGCGATGAACGCTTTATCTCCGGGATATTTGTAACGGTGAATTCCTACGCGATCGGTCACCGTTAATTCTGCTTCAATACCGTTGTTAAGTTTAACCGAATAGTAGCCGGCATTTGCTGTTTCATTCTTATGACTGAATTTACCCGCATACGTATTCTTATTTCCGCCTTTATCATCGTTGGCGGGCGTAACTAAAATATCTCCCCAATCACTTACACCGGTTCCGCTTAAATGCGTATGTGAAAAACCATAAATGATACTATCACTATAATGATAACCACTACAGCCATCCCAACTTCCATCTTTCCGAGTATCCGGACTCAATTGCACCATTCCAAAAGGAGCAACTGCGCCGGGAAATGTGTGACCATGTCCGCCCGTTCCAATAAAAGGATTTACATCAAGTGCCGGAATAGTTTGTGCATTTGAATAAAGAAAAATAAAACACGAAAGTAATTTTAAATATCTCACACCGTGAATTTACGAATTTATTGCATGTAATAAGTCCTTAATTATAGTTTCATCAACGGTTTTTGTGCTTAGGTCCATAGCTGAGGAATGAAAAGTGTTACAATTCGTTTTTTCCTTTATAAGTTTAACATTATTAGGACGGATCCCACCACCGGGAATAATGTTTATTTTATCACCATATTTCTGCTGTAATTTGGCAATAATTTCGATTCCTTCCAAGGCATTTTCTTTTCCGCCGGAAGTAAGCACATTATGAAAGCCAATATCTATGAGTTGTTCAATGCTCTCATCCATATTTGCACATTTGTCGATATAGCGATGAAACGTGCATTTCATTGGCGAAGCTAATTCAACAAGCTTTACACAGGGTAGAATATCAACGGCACTTTCTTTGATGACACCAAACACAACGCCATCAATTTTAAATTTTTTGCAGAACCAGATCGCTTCTTCCATCATTTTTACATCATCATTTTTAAAGCGAATAATGACATGAAGTGGAATTTTTATAAGTTGACGAACTTTTGCGATCTCTTGAAATGATGGTGTTATTCCTCCGCTTTCGTAATCATTACAAAATTCAATACGATTAGCACCGGCTTTTTGTGCAATGAGGCAGGATTCGATATTGAAACAGGCTATTTCTAAGAACATTATTTACAGAAATATTCCGAATCGTATAATTTATTTCCCGTATCATCGGCCAAGGCATAATTGAAACCTTTTTGTAAAGCAAAGGCGCCGTGCTCTCCTTTTTTATTGATGGCTAAAAAACCAACTTGTACTTCTTTGTAATTCGGATTTTTTGCAACTAAGCGTTCAATGGCTTTTTTGCAAGCATCTTTTGGAGATAAACCTTGACGCATTAATTCAACAACCAAATACGATCCGCAAATTCTTAATACCGTTTCTCCAACGCCTGTTGCACAAGCTGCGCCAACTTCATTATCCACATACATTCCTGCACCAATAATTGGCGAATCGCCAACACGTCCGTTTATTTTATAAGCCAAACCGCTTGTGGTACATGATCCGGATAAATTTCCACTCATATCCATTGCCACCATACCAATGGTGTCGTGATTCTCAATATTCATGCTTGGTTTGAAATCAGCTTCATTTTTCTTTAACCATTCTTTATATGCTTTTTCTGCTTCGGCTGTTAATTTTTTTGGTTCCAGTTTAAAACCATTTTCCAAAGCAAATTTTTGAGCACCACTACCAACAATTAAAACATGTGGTGTTTTTTCCATCACCATTCGTGCAACAGAAACTGGATGTTTGATGCGTTCTAAAAATGCAACGCCTCCACATCTTCCTTTTTCATCCATAATGCTTGCATCTAATGTTACGTTTCCATCTCTATCGGGTAAACCTCCCAAACCAACACTTAAATTGGTAAGATCATCCTCGGTGACCATCACGCCTTTTTCAACAGCATCAAGTGCGGCGCCATTTGCAGATAAAATTTTCCATGCACCATCATTAGCGGCCAAGCCATGTTTCCATGTGGAAATAACAATTGGTTTTCTCGCTACTTTCGAACTTTGTTCTACTAATGTTACTGCTTTACTTTTATTAAAAGCAAATAAAGAACCGACTAATGCCGAGAGCTTTAAAAAATTTCTGCGTGTGGTCATGATAATAGATTTAATGTTGTTATACGAAGATATAGGAAAAAATCAATGAATTTTGCTAAATTTGAGAACATGAGGAAATTAAGAATAGTGTTTTGCGCGCTTTTGATGTTGGTTACGATCTCTTGTAAAAAGAATATTATAAAAGCAGATAAAAATTTTATTGGAATGTGGGAGTCTGCTGGTACGGTTGCTTATTATGAATTAACAATTGGTTATAGTGGTTACGCAATTTATAATGGGTATGATGGAAAAAATGATGAGACTCACACAGGAGATGGTAAAGTGAACAAGAGAAAAGATGAATTTTACATTGTAAAGAGAAAATGGAAGATAGATGTTTATCCGCATCAAGTGAGTGATCCGGTATTAGGACCAGTTTGGAGAATGACATTGGATGGAATAGAATATACTCGGGACCAATAGATCCTTATCTAAATTGGTAATCAATTCCTGCAAGCGCCTGGGTTAATAAAGTATCCGGTGCATCGGTAGCAACGGCGCGACCTTCGAGTTTTGGGGAAACGGGAGAGAACTCCGCCAAATAATCTTCGAGTACACTATGTAAAAATATACCTTGCTTTACAGGATTGTGTACGTTCAACATTCTACACAATACATTATCCGGATCACCATCACGTTCGCAAGCTACCATACTATACGTTCTATCTAATTCCAATGGTTGATCTTTAATGCAAACTTCTTGAACGCGTTTTCCTTTTTCATTGCCAATAGTAAATGTTACTTTCATGCCATTAAAACGAACGAACCATCCGCCAAAACGTTTGGTGGCATCTTTTGAAAATGCATTCTCTAATTCTTTCTCCAACCAATTTAAAATTTGTTTTCCTTTTACATCGGCCACTTTTACTTCCGAATCAACCGGCAACATGCTCCATAAATAATCGCGGGTAATATCGGCTAAACCTGTTTTTGGATCGGGAATAAGGGGCGGACAAAATCTAAAACCGTTCGATACCGCAATATCTGTTTTGAATTTCCACATTACTGCATCGGTAATTAAATTGTCCATTGGAGTTTCAATGATATAATAACGTAGGAGCGGAGTTGTACTTTGCCCTAACACTTCATCAAGTATTTTTTTGTATGGTTTTTTTACACGTGCAATTGCATGTTTCATGTCTTCATCCTCTTTATATTTTTCGGGATCAACTTCCATCAATTCATACACTTCATCTTTTATTTTTCCGTTCTCAATAACAATATCTAATTTGCCAACAAAGGATCCAAATGCTCCGGGCTCGGTAACTTTACTGAATTTTCCGGGTAATGGTTCGCGAACGCGTTCGTGAGTGTCAGCACCTAAAATATAATCAACTCCTTCGGCACATTTTTGATTGGATAAATGCACTTGTTGTGATAATCCCATATGAGAAAGAACAAATACCATATCGCATTTTTTTTCTTCGCGTAATAACTTTACGTATTTTTCTAAATTCTTTTCGGGCTTTGTGAATTTTATTCCTTTAGAATAAGCAGGCGATTGGCGAACCGGAGTTAGCGGATCATTATATCCAACAAAACCAATACGAATTCCACCCATATTAAATATTTGGTAGGGTGGAAAAATAAGATCGTGGTCAAGATCGTCGTTATGGAACATATTGGTGCAAATTTTTGCGGCCGAATAACTATTCATGTCGTGAATAAGCATTTGTTTGCCATACGCAACTTCCCAATTGCCGGGTAAAACAAGATCGTAATTTAATTTATTGGCAAGCGTAACAATTCCTCGGCCTTCGGTTAACGACGCAATTCCACTTCCTTGAAAACAATCACCTCCATCCACAACTAATGTATTTAATGGATTTTGTTTTCGTAATTCATCTATCATGGTCTTTAATGTGGCAAAACCGCCGCGTTTTTTAAATGCAGGTTTTCCATTCTCCCAAAAAAATTCGTCATGTATATCTAATTGCCCGTGAATATCACTTGTGTGCAAAATGGTAAAACGCTGTGCTTTGCCTTTTATGATAGCAGGATTTTTTATGATCTCGTTTATTTTTCCTTCATCGCGTAGCCACCAGGTAACGGCAGGACCTAATCCTAAACCAACAGCGCCAAGTCCAACATATTTTAAAAAATCTCTGCGACCCGAATCGTGTGACGACTGTTTTTCGGATGCATTCTCTAAAGGCTCGTGATGACAAGAACAATTACAATTTGGATTATGACATTTTTTATCGCTCATTAATGAGGAAGTTTATCTCTGAAAACCCCGTAAACATAAGTGCCAAACACTGCGCTTATTAAAATTACTGCAACGATCAATAAACCGCTTCCTATTAAAGCGTATAAGGGTCCCGGGCAAGCGCCTGTCATAGCCCAGCCAAGTCCAAACATCAATCCGCCAAAGATATTTCCTTTATTGAATTCTTTCGGCGCAATTTTTATTTCTTCGCCCGAAAATGTTTTCACATTGAATTTTTTGATGAGAAAAACTGAGATCATTCCAACCACAATGGCCGAGCAAATAATGCCATACATGTGGAAGGATTGAAAGCGAAACATCTCTTGGATACGGAACCACGAAATCACTTCGGCCTTTATTAAAATAAATCCGAATAGTGTGCCGAGAAATAAGAATTTTAAATTTTTCATGTTTAAGTTTTATAATTTCATAATAAATGGAAGGATCACCCAGGTCATTAATAAACCACCTGCAAAAAAACAACACGTAGCAACTAAAGAAGGAAATTGCAAATTAGACATTCCCATGATCGCATGTCCGGATGTGCAACCTCCTGCATAACGTGTTCCAAAGCCAACTAAAAACCCGCCAACTACAATTAAAATAAAACCTTTAAGTGTAAGCAGTGATGAAAAACTAAAAATTTCGGAAGGAATTAATCCCGAGTAATCTTTTATTCCTAAGGCGTTCATGCTTTCGATGGCTGATTCGGAAAGTTGAATTGGATTTGGATCGCGTAAAAAATATCCGGCTATCAATCCACCGATCACCATTCCCAAGGCAAAAACTAAATTCCACGATTCGGCTTTCCAATCGTATTGAAAGAATTTTGCTTTTGTAGGAATGCATGCGGCGCAGATATGACGCAGCGATGAAGAAATTCCAAATGCTTTATTGCCCATTAAAAGCAAAAATGGCACCATGAGTCCAATTAATGGACCGGCAACGTACCAAGGCCAGGGTTGAGTTAAAAAATTCATTGTGTTTTTTTATTAGTTAAATATACGAATTGTTTTTACTTTTTCTTTTTCGCTTCAGCAATTGGGCCAAACGGTCCGTACTTATGTTGTTGCTCTGTAAATTTATCGGCGTATGGACCAAACGGATGATCAACAGGCTTGCTTGCGATCTTTGGCCAATCTTTACTCAGGTCTTTTTCCGGACGCGCTTGCGAATTCACAAAGGCCGCAACATTCCATGCTTCTTCATCACTTAATTGCGGTGCATCATACGTAACATTTTGCGGCATGTTTGACTTTACATATCCTGCAAAACGCGATAATCTATACAATCCTGCGCCTTTATTATAACTATTCGGTCCCCACAATGGAGGATACTGATACGTTGAACCGTTTAATTTCCCTTCTCCATTTGCCATATGACACGTGATACATTTTTCGACATAAACTATTTTTCCTTTTTCAGGATCTGCTGCGTTGTCCATAAATGCCAATTCAGTTAATCCTGCACCTTTTGGTTTTTCTCCTTTGGGAACATCTTTTCCTAACCATTTAATATATGCAACAATAGCTTGCATTTCTTTTCCGGTGGTATCCAAACTTTTTCCGTTCAAACTTCTTTCAAAACAATCGTTCACGCGTTTGTAAATATTTTCCATGCCGCCCGAACGTTCGCGAAATTTTGGATAGGTAGATGCAACTGCGCTGTAATTATTTCCGAAAGGAACTGTGCCCGCTTTTAAATGGCAATTCTGACAATTCATACCATTGCTCATTTGCAATACGTTTCCTTTTGGTCCAAGGTAATGTGCGGTATTTGCAATTAACTCGCGACCGTATGAGATCTGATCGGCGTTTTTTTCTTTTGAGATCTCCGATGAATCCGGTGCTATCCAAACGTCGGCTATTTTTTTGCTTTCAGAAGCAGTTTCATCTTTTTCTACTTTCTCTTTAGGAACAGGTTTTGGCTTTCTTGGACTTGTGATGTCGTAAATGTTCAACACCACCAAAGCGATGATGATCAAAATTAAAACAACAACGCATTTTACCAAGCGTTGAATGATCTCGATATAATTCTCTTCGCTATTGTGTTTAAAATCGCTCATTAATGTGCACTTTCGCTGCTTGCATCATAATCAATTCCACCGGCCTTTAAGATACCTTTTATTTTGAAAGCGTACCAGGCTAAGAAGGCAAAACAGCAGACAGGAATAATATAGGATAAATGAATATTTGTTTTATCGGCTAATAATCCTTGCATTGGAGGAATAAAAGCGCCACCCAATATCATCATGATCAAAAATCCTGAAGCTTGACTTGTGTATTTTCCTAAACCTGCAGTTGCTAAAGAAAAAATGCAAGGCCACATGATAGAGCAAAATAATCCACCACTTAAAAATGAATAAACACTTAAAGTTCCCGTTGTAAATAAACCAACAAGCATTGCAAGAGTTCCGAGTGATCCAAATATCATTAAGGTTAATGCGGGTTTTTGCTGACCCATAAAAAATGCGAGTACTAATAAGAGAACGCAAATTCCGTATGTAAAAAATTTACTTGCATCAGCGCCGCTTAAATGGTTCATGTACAAAACTAAACTCAGTGCAATAAAAGGAATAACAAGTGTGAGAAAAATATTCAACGACCGTTTCATTTCAAATGCGCCAATAGAGCCGGTCCAACGGCCTATCATTAAACTTCCCCAATATAAAGAGATGAATGGACTGATCTCTGAATCTTGTAATCCGCCAAACTCGGGAAGTTTTAAAAGCGAGCCTAAATTGCTTTGAATAGAAACCTCAACTCCCACATAAACAAAAATGGCGATCATTCCCAATAATACTTGCGGATATGGTTTTGTTTCAAGACGATCTTCTTTTTTAATTTTTCTGTATTGTAATAATAAAATAGTCGTGAGTACTAATAAGAACAACGCAAATAAGACAAGGAATAAAAATTGACTTTGATTTGTACTCACTACCGAAAATCCGAAATAAAGAAATACGCAGATCAAAAATACGAGTGTGCCAATGATGAAGAACAATGGTGTTTTTAATATTTTCATATTACTATCGCTTTCTTCAATTTTTAGTTTTGGTATTTGCGTGAAATTTAAAATAACGGCTGCTGCGCCAAACGCAATGGCGAGAATAACATACAATATATTAATGGAAGTAATAGAAGCACTTTCTTTATCGGCTGCAGAGGCCATGGCTTTTCCAAAAAGAACAAAGCTTATTAAAATGGGACCAATAGTTGTTCCGAATGAATTTATACTTCCGGCAAAATTCAAACGGTGCGAACCTGTTGCAGGATCGCCAATATTTAATACTAAGGGATTGGCGGATGTTTGTTGTAACGAAAATCCTAAAGCGATAATAAAAAATGCGACCAAAATAAAAGCGAACGACCCCGAATTCACCGCGGGGATCATACTTAATCCTCCAACAATGGAAACCATTAATCCGTACACAATGGTTTTTTTATAACCGATCTTATTGATGATATCGCTATTCAACTGAAGCGAAAAAATATACAGCAACAAAGAGCCAATAAAATATGCTCCATAAAATGCGCTATCAATTAATTGTGATTGAAATTGAGAGAGTGTAAAATGTGTTTTGCAAAATGGAATGAAGATACCGTTTGAGGCCGCTAAAAATCCCCAGAAGAAAAAAACAGTAACAATTGCAATAAATGAGGAGCCTCCACTTTTGGACATGAAATAAATTTTATTAAAAATATGGCTTTTAAATGGCTCATATTTTAGCAGAATATACATTTATTAACAATTTACCCTTTACTAATTCGCATTTGAATGGCGTTTGCATAATGCTTTTTTATTTTCTTTGTGAAATGGAATTACTGAGCCCACAACATTGGAAAGATTACGAATTGATAGATTGTGGCAATTTTGAAAAATTAGAACGTTTTGGAGAGTACATAACTATTCGTCCCGAACCACAAGCCTTATGGCCAAAAATTTATAGCGAAGCCGATTGGTTAAAACAAGCGCATGTAAAATTTATTCCCAAGTCGAGCAGCAATGGCGAATGGAAAATGTTGAAACGAATGCCGGAACAGTGGGAGATAAAATATAAAATGGGTGGTCAAAAGTCGAAAGACACAAAAGAAATTGTTTTACGTTTGGGTTTAACGGCCTTTAAACATGTTGGAGTTTTTCCTGAGCAAGCGGTTAATTGGGATGTGATCTATGATTTTATGAATCCATTAAGTAAGCCAAAATTTTTAAATCTATTTGCTTACACCGGTGGTGCATCGTTAGCAGCAAGAGCAGCAGGCGCAGATGTAACGCATGTGGATAGCATCAAGCAAGTAGTGAATTGGGCCAATGATAATATGCAACGTTCAAAATTGGATAATATCCGTTGGTTAATTGATGATGCTTTGAAATTTGTAAAAAAAGAAATGCGCCGAGGAAATTCGTATCAAGGAATTATTTTGGATCCTCCTGCATATGGCCACGGACCAAACGGCGAAAAATGGAAACTCGAGGAGAATATCCACGAAATGATGGAAAGTGTTTTACAATTGCTGGATAAAGACAAACATTTATTGATACTCAATGCGTATTCTCTTGGATTTTCGGCAATGATACCCGAGAATTTATTGAAACCATTTGCTATAAAGAAT
>JAHEYC010000053.1 GCA_023251775.1 Sphingobacteriaceae bacterium
TTTGAATGCTCTTTTGAAAGTTTCGGATCTGCTGCCACAAACGCATCCTGATCTTTGATATATAAATTTGGTTTGTGATCAAAATAATGCTTGCCCGAACTAATGTAAACGTTTGGCGCGAACACACAACTTTTCCCGATCTCAACATCCTCTAAAATTATGCAACGATCTTGTAAACTTGTATTATCTCCAATTTTAATAGTTCCGTTTGTTCCCAGCTCGGCATTTTTTCCAATATAATTATTCCCCTCTAAAATAATAAGGCCTTTTCCAACAGTAACAAAACTTGCACTTGGATCAATAACCATGTTCTCGCCCTTTTTTATATTAGCGGCATTAGTGTTCTGTTGAGGTTCAGTTGACATATTTCCAAATAGTTTATTTAAAATATTAGCCATTCATCTCTAATTTATAAGGAAGTGAAAATAATCCGGCGTTTGTATGCGCATCCATATCTATTGCCATAATATTCAAGGCGGGTAAATTCACATTATTATCTACTACATCGTACCAGACTGTATTTTTTGCATCGCCCAATGCAAAATATAAAAGAAATTGCCCAACTCTTAAAGTGCGCGCAGGAATAGTGATCTTGAACGATAATTGTTTACCCGGCTGAACGGTTGATTCGGAAAGCACAACTTTGAAATTGGTTAATACATCTGTAGAAAGCGGTTCAAGCAAAGCCATATAAAACAGTGCACCTTTAGATTCAGTTCTTACTTCACAATCAAATTTAAATGTGATCTCTTCATCATATCTAAAGTCCCATGTTTTTTTATCACCCGAGTAAGCCTGAATATTATTGAATAAAATATTTCCACTGCTATTAGTGCGATTCAAACGATCTTTGATACTCACAGCTCCAATAACGGATTCGGAAAAAAGTCCGTTGTATTTTTTTACACAGGTATTAATATCGCCCATTTCATCTATCATTCCATTCTTTAATAAAATCCCCGTTTTGCAAATACTCGAAATGGCCTGCATATTATGACTCACAAACAAAACTGTGCGACCTTCACCCGCAACATTTTTTATTTTGCCCATGCATTTTTTTTGGAATTCAGCATCACCAACTGCTAAAACTTCATCCACAATTAATATTTCAGGTTCCAAATGAGCAGCAACCGCAAAACCCAATCGCACCATCATTCCCGAAGAATATCTTTTCACAGGCGTATCAATATATTTTTCAACGCCGCTAAAACTAACGATCTCATCAAATTTATTTGTGATCTCTTGCTTTGTCATTCCCAAAATAGCACCATTCAAATAAATATTTTCACGACCCGTAAGTTCGGGATGAAATCCGGTTCCAACTTCAAGTAAGGCAGCAATTCTTCCGCGAATTTTTACCGAGCCTGTTGTTGCAGTTGTTACTTGCGATAATATTTTAAGAAGGGTTGATTTACCTGCACCATTTTTTCCAATAATTCCAAGTACATCGCCTTCTTTCACGTCAAACGTAATATCTTTTAGCGACCATACATATTCGCTTCCGCCTTTTACACTTCTATCATTTACATCACCAATTTTCAAATAAGGATCTTCTTTTCCTCTGGCTTTGTGCCACCATCGGTTGAGATCATGCGAAATAGTGCCAGTGCCAAGCTGACCCAAACGGTATTGTTTGGAAACATTTGTGACTCTTAAAACTACTTTGCTCATTCTCTCAATTGTTATACTGTATCCATAAATGATCGCTCTACTTTATTAAAAACGATCAAGCCAATAAAAAATACCACAATGGTAAATGCAAGACTGTATGCCAAATTCCACCAACTAAAAATACCAACACCAAGGAATCCATATTTAAATGTTTCAATGATACCGGTAATTGGATTTGCTAATAATAAATATTTGAAACTTGGGTATTTTTCGGTTACAAGCGATAAAGGAAAAACAATAGGCGAGGCATACATCAATAATTGAATTCCAAACGCGATCAGAAATTTTAGATCACGGTATTTTGTGGTCATAGATGAAATAATAATTCCTAAACCTAATCCGAGAAACCCCATAATGGCAATTAGAACAGGAACCAAAGCAAGTGTGATGTTTGGATGAATAATAGTGGTTGTAGAAAAATAATAAAGCCAAACTGCCATGAATAAGGCGAATTGAATAGCAAATTTGATAAGATTAGAAATAACGATCGAAAGAGGAACTATCATTCGGGGAAAATATACTTTTCCAAAAATTCCTGCGTTTGCCGTAAATGTATCAGAAGTTTTGGTGAGTGTATCCGAAAAATAATTCCACATGGTTATTCCGCACATGTAAAACAAAAGCGGAGGCATTCCTTCGGTTGGAATACTTCCAAATAAACCAAAAACGAGTGCAAAAATTCCTGCGGTGAGAATAGGCTGAATGAAGAACCAAATTGGTCCTAATATTGTTTGTTTATAAACCGCAACAAAATCCCTGCGCACAAAAAGAAAAAGAAGGTCTTTGAAACGGAAAATTTGTTTCAATCGCAATGCGTACCATTTAGAATCCGGTTCTAAAGCCAGGTCCCAAGGTTCATTTTCATTGTCGAATTCTTTTACGGTCATATAAAACTTGAAGAAAAGACCCGATTTTTTGGTCTATTTCACTAAGAGACAAATTTAACAGAATAAATTGAATATTCATTTGATTCTTTAGCCACGAATTACACTAATTTTCACTAATCTATATGTAACCAGATTTCACAAATCTGTGTTTAGTAATTAAATTTGGTTTACACACAGATTAGTGTAATTTTTGTAAACCCAGGTTAGTGAAAATTAGTGTAATTCGTGGCAAAAAACATCGTCTCGGCGTAGCCGAGACTGAAAGTACTTCCAATAGGGAAAAAAGCAACTTTTAGAACTCCCCTCTTTTTTATACCTTTAGCCATGCTAATTCAGCGATCTTGATGAAAGTACAGTTTTTAACATCATATTACCCGCCGTTTCTTACTCATTTTTTTGGATCTCATCATGGGATAGAAAATAAGTCGTATGATTCCATTATGGCCACACTTTTGGAGGAACATTTTGCGGATACGGGCGCGCTAGCGTTTTATACTCAAAAAGCGGGACACGAAACTTTTTTGATCATTGCAAACTGCGAGATCTTGCAAAAAAAATGGGCCGAGGAAAATAATATTACATACACAGAGAATTGGCTTACCGAAATTGCTTTTGCTCAGATCAAGAAATTTAAACCGGATATTTTTTATTTAGAATATGTTTACGAATTTTTTGGAGATTTTTTAAAGGAAGTAAAACCATTTTGTAAATACGTTGTTTCTTGGATATCTTCTCCTTTAAATGATAAAGTTCAATTGAATGGTGTGGATCTTATTTTTTCTTCTACGCCCGATTTTATTAATTCATTTAAAGCAAAAGGTTTTAAAGCCGAATACATGCATCCGGCTTTTGATGTAAGGATATTATCGAAATTAAAGAATGATAAAAAGGATATTCCATTTTCGTTTGTGGGCGGATGGAGTGATGTGCACGTGAATAGAAAAAAAGCATTGGAAGAATTGGTGAAACATACGCCTATCAAACTCTGGGGTTATTCGTATAAAAAAAATCACAGCAAAAGGACATTGGATTATTATAAGGATCTTGTTGTGAAAGAGAATAAAGCAATTCTCGATAGATATTACGGCGAAGCGTGGGGACTAAACATGTATGATATCATTCAACGCTCCGTATTTACATTTAATATTCACGAAAGTTTATTGAAAGGATATGTGGGTAATATGCGTATGTTTGAAGCAACAGGCGTTGGTACAATGATATTAAATGATGAAGGAATAAATTTGTCGGAACTCTTTGTCGTAGGAAAAGAAATTGAAATGTATAAAAACATTAATGAGGCGATTGAAAAAGCAAATTATTATATAAATAATCCTGAGAAAGCTATTGAGATCGGAAAAAATGCGCAAGCGCGTACGGTTAAGGAATATAATTACGACGAATACGTGAAAAAATTATTTGTGAGTATAAAAAAACATGGAGGAATATCTTAAATAAACATGTCGAAATTACCTTATATAAATTTAGGATGTGGTTTTCATTATCATAATGATTGGACAAATGTTGATTTTGTTTCGAGCGATGAAGGGGTAATTGCTCATAATTTATTGGCAGGTATTCCTTTTGAAGATAATAAATTTGAAGTGGTATATCATTCGCACATTCTGGAGCATTTTATAAAAAAGGATGGAGAAAAACTGATAAGTGAGTGTTACCGCATTTTAAAAAAAGGTTGTGTATTACGAATAGCGATTCCTGATCTGGAACAAATTGCAAAAAATTATATTTTATATTTGGAAGCAGCCTTGAAGAATGAAAAAGGTGCAAAAGAAAAATATGAATGGACCATGCTCGAAATGTACGATCAAGTTGTGAGAACAAAGGGCGGTGGAGAAATGATAGAGTACATAAAAGATACGTCTAAGAACAACGACGCTTTTTTATTGGAAAGGAACGGCCATGAAGTTAAATTATTGATGGAAAATATTCGTAATGCAAAAGCGAATACTAATATTGCTTCAAAACCTAGTTTGATGTATCGTATCAAAAGCAAATTAAAAGATTGGATATTAAAGGAGGATGTGAAAGCATTAGCCCATGGGCAATTTCGTTTGGGTGGAGAAATTCATCAATGGATGTACGACAGATATTCTCTTTCAGAATTATTGAAAAAACATAACTTCACGGATATTAAAGTGGTAAAATTTAACGAAAGTTCAATTCCAAATTGGACAAGTTATGGTTTGGATGAAGTAGATGGAAAAGTGAGAAAACCCGATTCTTTATTTATGGAGGCAAAAAAATGAAATTGAATTTTTGTACATTATTTAATTCGGCATATCTCTCAAGAGGAATTGTTCTTTACGAGTCCTTAGTGAAACATTGTCCCGATTTTCATTTGTATGTTTTTGCATTCGACGATAAAACGTTTCAATATTTATCCCAAGCAAAATACCAATATTTAACGCCTATCTCTTTAAGGGATTTTGAAGATGATAAATTATTGGCTATTAAATCAACGCGCTCTGCAGCGGAGTATTGTTGGACCTGCACACCATCCACCATTTTATATTGCTTAACCAAATTTAATTTGGCTAATTGCACTTATATTGATGCCGACATGTGTTTTTATTCTGATCCAAATATATTGGTAGAGGAAATGAACGGGAAATCGGTTTTAATTACGGAACATCGTTATACTTCTAAATACGATCAAACACTTAAGAGTGGAAAATATTGTGTACAATTTATTACAGCATTTAATAATGCTGAAGGTTTAAACGTGATCAATTGGTGGCGCGAATCGTGTATCGAGTGGTGTTATGCGCGACATGAGGACGGAAAATTTGGTGATCAAAAATATTTAGATGTTTGGCCTACTAAATTCAAAGGCGTTCACGAATTAATTCATTTGGGCGGAGGAATGGCACCCTGGAATTGTCAGCAATATAATTTTACAATAAGCAATGGTAATTTATTTGGTACTGAACTAACGAGCAAAAAACAATTTGATGCTGTTTTCTTTCATTTCCACAGTTTAAAATTCTTTGATGATGATATGGTTCTTCTTACCGATCCCGGATATGATCTGAATAGTAATGCTATCGAATTAGTATTTAAACCTTATGTACGATCATTGATGAGTGTGAAAGAGAAGATCCAAAGAACAGATAATTCTTTTAATCCCAACGGTTCGGCAGGCATTGCGCCGTATGGGGAAATGTCCATTGGCACCATCATTCGTTATTACCTTAACGGAATAAAAAGCAGCAAGAAAAACCTCTTGGGCGCAGGTTTGATAAGCAAAGTAAAACATCATTACTTTTTTAAGGCAACAACGATTTAATTCGTTAAATTAGTGGTCTATTTATGGCCCAATTACTAGATCTAAAAACATTTACCGACAAGCGGGGAAATTTAACTGTGATCGAAAAGATCATTCCGTTTGATATAAAACGCATTTTTTATATTTATGGTGTCGACGATTCAAAAAGAGGCGGACACCGTCATCACAAAACAATTCAAGCTGCTATTTGTATCAAAGGATCCTGCAAGATCTATAATAACAATAATATTAAGGAAGAAGTTTTTGAATTGAATCAACCAAACAAATGTCTCATTTTAAATACCGAAGATTGGCATACCATGTATGACTTTTCGGAGGACGCTATTCTAATGGTATTAGCTTCCGAGAATTTCGAAGAGAAAGATTATATTTTTGAACCGTATCCTAAGTCATGATCGAATACGAAAATTTGCATAACCTAAATAAACCCTTCTTTAAAGAGTTTGAAGAAGCATTTAAGGAAGTACTGCAAAGTGGTTGGTATATCTTAGGAAATAAAGTTGCAGAGTTTGAAGAAAAATATGCTGCGTATTGTGATTCCAAACATTGTGTCGGCGTTGCAAATGGACTTGATGCTTTAACTTTATCTTTAAAAGCACTTGATCTTCCAAAGAATGCAGAAGTTATTGTTCCTTCGAATACGTATATCGCAACAATTTTATCTATTGTGCAAAATGGTTTGAAGCCTGTGTTGGTAGAACCAAATATTCAAACATACAATATTGATCCTACGAAAATTGAAGAGGCTATTACACCAAATACAAAGGTAATAATGGTAGTTCACCTATACGGAAAAGTATGCGAGATGGATAAAATAATGTCCATTGCAACAAAGCATGGTTTAAAAGTAATAGAGGATTGCGCGCAATCGCACGGAGCAAAATTTAAAAATAAATTATCGGGAAGTTTCGGGCATTACGCTGCGCATAGTTTTTATCCTACAAAAAATTTGGGAGCCTTAGGTGATGCAGGCGCCATTACAACTTCGGATGCCGAATTAATGGAGCGTGTAAAGGTTCTAAGAAATTACGGCTCTAAAGTAAAATATTATAATGAGGTAGTTGGTTATAATTCGCGTTTAGATGAAGTACAAGCAGCTTTGTTATTGGTGAAATTAAAATATCTCGATAAGATCAATGAACATAAACGGAAATTGGCTTCGATCTATACAAACGAACTGAAATCTGTTTTCATAAAACCACAAGTTGCCCAAGATAATTTTGATGTATATCATATTTATAATATCCGACATCCAAAACGTGATGCGTTGAAAGAATATCTTCTTAAGAACAATATTAAAACAGAGATCCATTATCCTGTTAGTCCGGTAAAGCAATTGGCAATGAAGAATATCATTGATAAACAAGTCACGCCAATTTCGGAAGAGATACATAATACAACGTTGAGTTTACCAATTTCTTTTTACCATACAGAGCCTGATATTAAAAAAGTAGTTGAAGTCTTAAATAAATTTTGATCCGCCAATGGTAAATAATTCGGAAAAGATAATTTCGGTGATTACCATTAATTTGAACGACAAATTAGGATTACAAAGAACTGTTGAAAGCGTAAAGATCCAAAACAATTCACTGTACGAACATATTATCATCGACGGAGGCTCAAGCGATGGAAGTGTTGAATTTATTAAAGAAAATGCTTCGTGTTTTTCGTATTGGATATCTGAATCGGATAAAGGCGTTTACGATGCCCAAAACAAAGGCATTGCAAAAGCAAAAGGAGCGTATTTGATTTTTTTAAATTCGGGAGATACATTTTGTTCAAAGGATATATTGGATCTGTTCGTTAACGTTCATAAAACAGAGAAACATAGTGTCATCTATGGAAATTCAAACATTATCAAAGGAAATGCTTCCGAAAAATTAGTTCCGCCCGATCAACTCACTACAAATTTTTGGTATCGACAAACACTCAATCATCAAGCTGTTTTTTTTAAGAAGGATGTTTTTGAGAAATATGGAAGTTACAAAACAAACTATCGATTTAGCGCCGATCTTGATCTTTTACTAAAGATCTTTAAAAAGGAACCCGATTCATTTTTACATTGGAATGAATTTGTGTGTAATTATGTGGAAGAGGGAATAAGTGCTAAGCCTGAGAACTATGAACAAATACTAAAGGAAAAAGAACTTATATTAAAAGTTCATTTAACTTCTGAAGAATATAAAAGGGCAAAAGACAATTATTTGAATGAATTGCCGTTTAAGACTCGACTGCGAATTTTTATTTCGGAGCGACCGCTACTTAAAAGTTTAACCGGATTACTTATCTCTAAAAAATAATTTGAGTAATAAGGAACATATTGTATTTTTTACGCCAACTTTGAACAGAACGGGTTCGGAAATTGTGCTAATGGATCTTTTGAAGCATCAGCAATTAAATTGTAAGATAACGGTGATCACCAAATTCAAAGGAAGGATGTATGATGATGTTCCAAAGGGAATTTCAAAGGATTTCCTTTATGGAAAACAATATGGCGGCATAGGAAGTAAAATTTATAATAGACTTCGAAAACTATTTGTTATTGACGGAATTTTAAAGAAACACATAAATGCCACGTGGTACATTAATACTATAATGATGGCGGATATTTTGGAATATGCGGAACAACATAAGGTAAGAGCGATCGTACATATTCACGAACTTCAACGGATATATGCAACTTTAAGCGAAACTCAAATAAAACGCTTGGCAAATTATCCTGAATTGATCGTTGCCAATACGGAAACAAGCGCGGCTGTAATAAGAGAATATAAAGGAAAGAGTAGGATTGAAATTATTAATCCTGCCTTAAGTTCTACTTTGGAACAAAAAACTAAATTCGAGGATAGAAGAACTCTTCTTCATATTCCGAAAGATACATTTGTGTGGGCTATGTGCGGAACATTAGATAAGAACAAGAATCCTTTTTTATTTATTGACATTGCTTGTGAACTTAAAAAGCATACAGATAAATTTAAAATGATCTGGGTAGGAGGAAAAGCCGATGATTCGGATCTGGATGAGCAGTGTGAACGTTTGGTAGAAAAAAACGGATTAAAGGATCATGTTATATTTGTGGGCGATGTAAAAACAGATTTCTACAATTATTTTTCAATAGCCAACGGCTTTATTCTAACTTCACAATTTGAATCCTTCTCGATGACAACTCTGGAAGCTTTATTCTTTCAATTACCCGTTGTGGCGAACGATTGTGTTGGTGTAAAAGAAGTTTTAGCAACAGGATTCGGCTATATTGTGAAACAAAAGAATGATCCCACTGAGTTTGCACAAAAAATGCACGAGATCATGAATTCTCCAAAGAAAGATGGAACAAAATTAAAAGAAAGAGCCATGACCTTCGCCATAAAGATCATCTCGAAAAAGTGGAACACTTTATTAAATCAAATGAATGCTTAATAAAAATAACATATGTCTTTTTTCTTCTTACTTCGAGGGTAATAGCTTGCCTTATTACATTCGCGTTTATTTGAAGGAATTAAAAAAGCATATCCAAACCGTTATTCTTATTTGCAATGGAAGTAATTTAGATGAAGAAAGTACTTCTTTTTTAAAAGAGAATAATATCAGCGTTCAGCTCGAAAATAATGAGGGTTTTGACTTTGGTGCTTGGTATAAAGCTTTTCAAAAATTGGATATATCGCAGTTCGAGAATGTATTTCTTGTTAATGATTCTTGTGTATTGTTCAGATCACTTACTCCATTTATGGATTGGATCTCTAAAGACAATGCTGATGTCAAAGGTATGACCTATTCGGAAGCAATTACGCCGCATATTCAATCGTATTTTATGGTGCTTAACAAGAAAGCGACCGATCTCACCATAAATTATTTTAAAAACAATGGTATCAAACAAAGCATTTCGGAAGTGATAAGTACTTATGAGCTCGGTTTAAATAAAAATTTCACCGACAACGGACTTAGACTTGCGGCCTTTGTTGATAATGACGGATACCAAGGAGAATTTAGTCCGTATTATAAATGCGTTGAATACCATTTACAAAAGGGAATTCCGTTAATTAAGACCAAGATCCTTTTTTCGTCGTATCGTAAGGATGAATTACCAAATTTGGCACGAATGGGTTTTAATATTGATATAGATCATTATTATCAACTTATGGCAAAACAAAAAGATCTGTTGATAGATCTCACAGGATTCAAAAAGCAAAATCCTTCGCAAATGAGTTCTGTAGATATTTTAGCTTTTAATCTAAAAAGATCATTAATAAAATTGGTCCGCCCGGGATATAACGCCGTTAAAAAATGAGTCAGCCTATCATATCAGTGTGTGTGCCGGTGTATAACGGTGAAAAGTATTTAAAGGAATGCTTGGATTCTTGCATTTCGCAAACTTTTACAAATTACGAGATCATTATTTGCGATGACCGATCAACGGATGGCAGTATCTCTATTTGTGAAGAGTATACTGCGAAACATAAGCAAATAAAATTCTTTAAGAACGAAAAGAACCTTGGACTTTTAGGAAATTGGAAAAAATGTGTAGAGTTAGCAAGTGGCACCTGGATCAAGTTTTTGTTTCAGGATGATGTGATGAACTCAAATTGTTTGGAAGAGTTTGCAAAGAATATAGATGCAGAAGTTGAATTGATAGTTTGCAAGCGTAATTTTTTATTGGAAAGTACTGCTACGGAGGATACGAAAGACTATTATGAAAGAGAAGTGCGAACGCTTGAGAATACTGAGAACTATCTGTCCAATGATTTTAGTGCCGAAACAATTTCTAAAATTGCAAGCGAACATCCCTCACTTAATTTTATTGGAGAGCCTTCTCTAGTTATGTTCCGAAAAGATTCGCTTTTAAAAGTTGGTGGTTTTGATAATGAATTGAAACAGATCTGCGATCTTGAATTTTTATTGCGATTAGCTTCCGTTTTTGGCTTGAGGTATATTCCACAGCAATTATGCACCTTTCGTATCCACAGTTCTTCCACCACAGTAAAGAACGTCAACAGCAATAATTATTACAACGATAATATTGAAGCCCTTTTATACGGTTTAAAATTGTTGACCAAGCCCGAATTCAAGAACTTCAGGTCCCATATTGGCTCAAACGGCATTACCAAACTTAGATTATTCGTGAAATACAGGTTCTATAAGGCTTCCAAGGCCATAAAAAGTAGCGAGGACAGTACGATATTTGATGCCTTAAGTACAAAATATAAGCCCTTTAAGTACAAATGGTTCGATATTCCTGTGCTAAAATTATACATGTCTCTTAAGTAATTTTTGTATATTTAGAACGATTTTTTGAAACAATTAACTATGAAGAATATTATTAAAACACTTTCCTTAACATTGATCATTATAAGTGCTAACAAAGGATTTTCTCAAGACACATTACATCTTGATTTCAAAGCAACTCAAACAGTACCTGATAAAGTTATTGAAGATAAGATCGTTGCTTGGGGCAAAACCCTTAATGGAAAAAAGCAAGATATTAATATCGTAGCCTATTATCATAAAGGTGAATTCAAAAAATTTGCGGAACAACGTTTAGAAGAAATGTTCCTTTCGGTAAATCGTAAGGTTCGTGAGCTTGTAAACATCAAAACACAAGAAGCGGTAAAAGGTGATGACTATCAAAGAACTCGTGTAGATATTATTTACTGGCCTGAAGGACAAGATGCGAAAACAATGGCTGCAAAAAAGAAGGCTGACGAAAAAGCAGCTAAAGAAGCAGCAGAAAAGAAAAAGAAGGATGACGAAAAATTAGCTAAAGATGCGAAGGATAAGGACGCAAAAGATAAAAAAGGAGGAAGTTCAACTACTGCTAAGGGTGACGACAAGAAAGTAGATAAAAAAGCTGAAGAATTAGCAAAGAAAGAAGCGGAGGCGCGCAAAAAGGAACGTTTTGAGAAATATGGGGTAAAGCCTACCAAGACTGCGGGACAAGGTGACTTTGTGAAGGATAAAGAAGTAAAGGCAATTAAAGAATGCAAATTAATTGTTGCTGAATTTGGATTAGAAAAGGCTGACAAGGATATGATGGAAGCAGTTAAAAATTATTGGACCTTCACAACCGATGTTAGCTCTATGCCCTACAAACAAGCTAAGGAAATGGCAAAGAAGGATGATAAGATAATGATCATGTATTTTACTACTGCAACTTCTAAATCTTTAAAACATGACGGAGCTTTTAATACCGAATATCAATTCGTATCCACAGGAGGAATGATGGTTATTGAGAATGCAAAGGGTGGTGTAATGGTAAATAGTTATATCCCTCTTTTTGGCGAAGGTGGAATTACTCCCGAGATACTGGCTTTTGGCGTTACAAATATCAACTACCTTCTTAAAACAATGGAAGATAAGAACCTTGGCAGTAATTTAAAATATGAGGGCGCATACAAAGAGAACTCACCTGCGCTTAAGTCAAGAAAATTATTGATCCCTGAAGGATGGATCAGTGCAAAGTTTGATAAGGCTGAGATCTCGAAATTATACACAGGGGAGTATGAGGTAGTGTCGTACGAAAGATGGAGAGATGCGATCCTAAATAAGGAGAATGTAGCATATACTATAATTGTACCAAGATCAGTAGGTGGTAAATTTCTTTATCATCATTTCTTAATGGACGCCGGTAAATGTATGGTATACGCTGTTATTACTCCAACCGGGGCATCTTTAGATCTTGGCGGAAATAATATTAATTTGAGTAAAGGGAATACAGGATTTATTAATGAGAAGAATATTAAAAAATACAATGACGCTCTTTCAGGTGATTGGTAGAAATTTATCGAATTAAAATTAAAGCGAGGAAACCCCCTCGCTTTTTTATTTTATATCAGATCCATCATTTTAGTGATGTAATTATCCCAAGTATGATCTTTAACTGTGGAATGAGCGCTAAGCATTAATTTTAAGTGCTCTTCTTTAGAACTCTTTAATAGTTTTTCAATGCATGAGATCAATGTATTGTTTTGATCAATAAAATATCCAAAATCAATTTTTGAACCATAGGTTTCTGTAAATTCATCGTAAGGACGAGTAATAACAGGTGTGTAAAAATACATGGCTTCCGTAAGCGATGAAAATCCTCCCCAATCGTTGGTGGAATTAATTATGACCATTGCTTCCGAAAGAAGTTTATAATAAAGTTTATTTTCCTCCGCAATACTTTTATTCAAGTAACCTTGATAATGAATTCCGTTCGCATTTATACTTGTATCACTTTCAGTTAGTCCAATAAAATGCAATTCAAGATCAGAATAATTTGGTTTTATTTTTTTGAAGACTTCAATAAGCTCAAGCGCCCCGTTTAAATATTTTTGATCGCCAATGAACAAAAGTTTTTTGCTGTTCTTCTTGAGTTCTAAAACAAAATCTTTGTTCAATTCATAATTAGAATTAATAACATTCCCTAAATAATGAGTGTTTACATTGCTATAATTCTTTCGAATGAATGTACTCGATAAGGGAAATAAGCCAAGAACCAGATCTGCATTATCAATATGCCTTTTTTCTCTTTCTAAACAATTCTTCTCAAACCATTTTGGTTCACGCTTCAAAAAAGTAGTTAAATAATATAAATAGGTCCAATCACCAAAGGAAACAACTTTCTTCTTAAAATTTTCCGGCGCACTAAAACTAAAGGTCAAAAAAATGGCCGCATCTGTGTTTGAGAATTTTTCTAAAGATCGCTTTATCTTTTTATTAGTTAGCTTATAATTTAGTTTCGATCTAAAGTAAGTATGGTTTGAATTACTGCATAATATTTTCAAAAAAACAAATGCTGTGTATTTATAAATAGTAAAAAGCGTTTTGTTCTCTTCAATATTTACGCGATTTACTTTATAACCTTTGATCTCTAATGTCTTTGTAAAAAAATACGGCACATTCGACCAAGTTTTAAGGTCGTTCGCATCTCCAACCGAAAAAACAGTTATTTCTTTGATCGCTGTCAATTAATTAAAAAGTCGTCGTTTTATGATACGGATCATCAACATGAATGTGAGTTTCGAGAAAAAACTTCTTCCGTACAGTTTGCTAATGGAAAATTGCTCTTGCAAAAATTTATAATTCTTACTTCCCGATTTAGAAGCATCGTAATACCTAAAATAAGCCACATTGTCCTCAAGTTTGTGAACTTTGGCCTTATACTTAAAGCATCGTAAAATATATTCATAATCAAACGCAAAACGGTATTCTTGCAATTCACCTATCTTTTTGGTGAACTCTGTTCTAAAAAATGATCCGGGCTGACTAATGGAAGCATCACCCTGAGTTAATTTTTCAAGACTCAAATTCCCACTCGTATAGCTCTTGTAAAACTTTGAGTGCGCATCTATATATCCCACATTTCCATATATATAGTCTATTTCATTATTCGCATTTAAAATTTCCGCGGTCTTAAAAAATCCTTCTATATCTAACAGATCGTCCGTGTTCAACCAGGTCCAAAAATCTCCCGCAACATATTTCAATCCTTTGTTTATGGCATCATATTGTCCCTTATCTTTTTCAATAAATAAATTATCGATCTCCGATTTAAAATCATTAATTACCGCTGCTGTTTCCTTATTCGAACAATTATCCACCAATATCAATTGAACCTTTATGTTCTTTTGAGCGGCTTGCTTCTTTAAAAGCACTACATTTTCAAGCGTTTCTCTGATATATCTATCTTGATCAAAGGAGGGTATAACTATTGAAAATGAAGCCATTAGGCGAATATAATGCATATATTTTTTAAAAAATCAATGTTTATAACAAATCAGCTAACAAACCGTTATTGATTCTTAATCTTTTAAATTTGAAGTAAATGCGGATATTATTGTTGGCAGATGTGGCTTCGGGCCACACCGAAAAATGGGCTTTGGGCCTTGCTCAACGAGGCATTGAGGTCGGCATTTTTTCGTTGAATAAAACCGAATTTCCGTGGATGGAAAATAACCCGAACATAAAAGTGTTGTTTGAGTTAAAAGAACGGCATGTGGCCAACGGACTCAGCAGCAAGTTCACGTATTTTACTTATATCCCAAAATTAAAAAAGATCATCAACAATTTTAAACCCGATGTGGTGCATGCACATTACGCGAGCAGTTACGGATTGTTAGGAGCATTAATTAAATTTCATCCCTTTGTGCTTTCGGCGTGGGGAACTGATGTCATGAAATTTCCGCAAGAGAATTTCATGAATAAAAAGATCATGCGTTTTAATTTGAAATGTGCCGATGCAGTTTGCGCAACTTCAGAAACGATCAATACCTATATTCAAGATCTTTATCCACGAAAAGTTGAAGTAATTCCCTTTGGAATTGATTTTGAAACCTTTAAACCAAATAATTCCCTTAAGAGCAAAGAGTTTTTTGTTATCGGCGCTATTAAATCACTCGAAAGAGTTTATAATATTGATGTGTTGATAAAAGCGTTCGCTGCAGTTCATTCAAAACATCCAAAAACACAATTACTTATTGTTGGTGATGGAAAAGAACGAGAAAATTTAAAACAATTGGTAAAACAATTGGGTCTTGATGATTCGGTTGTGTTCACAGGTAAAGTTCCCTTTAAGGAAACGGTAAATTATTTCAACAAATTAAATTGTTTGGTTAACGTTTCGCAATACGAAAGTTTTGGAGTGAGTGTGATAGAAGCTATGGCCTGTAAGGTTCCGGTGGTTGTAAGCGATACGGGCGGACTAAAAGATATAGTTTCCAACGGTATTAACGGAACTTGTGTGGAGCCCGGTAATATTGCGCAAACCGCAGAAGCCATTGAGAAGGTAATAATGGATAAAAATTTTGCAACCACAAGCACGGAGAAAGCGTTAAATAGTGTAAGGGAGCGATTTAATTGGCAAACAAATCTTGATCAACAAATAGCAGTTTATGCATCTCTTGTTAAGAAATGAATATTATGAATTTAGAGCAACATATCGTATCTTACTAATGTAAAAATGCGCGAGTTCTTAAGATCCATAACACCCGATTTTATTTTGCATCTGTACAAGAGGCAGAAGAAAAAACGTCGTGCCAATGAACGCCAAAGATTAGCGCTGCAAGGGAAAGTAATTGCCGAAAATGATATTATTGAGCAATTAAAACAAAACGGATTGAAAGCAGGTGATGTTGCTATGGTTCATTCGTCGTTAAGTCGATTAGGAAATGTGCAAGGTGGTGCAAGTACTGTGATAAGAGCTTTGATAGAAGTTTTAGGCGATGATGGAACTCTTGTGATGCCGTCTTTTCCTGCGCTTGGATATACATTTGATTATTTAAGTAAGAATCCTTCCTTTGATGTGCGACATACGCCTTCGCAAATGGGAGCAATTACCGAAGCGTTCCGGAAAATTAAAGGTGTAAAACGCAGCATGCATCCTACCGATCCGGTTTGTTCTATTGGAAAAGAAACAAAATTTTTACTCAAGGATCATTATTCGCAATTAACGCCTTATAATCAAAATAGTCCTTTTTATAAATTGATAACATTAAAAGGAAAAATAATTCTGTTAGGAACAAAATTAGATACGGTAACAAATTTTCATGTGCCGGAAGATATGATCGAGAATTATAAATATCCGGTATATCATACCAAACAATTTTTGGTAAAAGTAAGAGATGAAGTTGGTGTTGAACGAATGGTAACAACAAAGTCGCACGACCCTGCGATGTCGAAAAAAAGAAAGTGTAATGAATTGGAGCCTGCTTTTATTAAAGATGGTGTTATGAAAAGATTCAATATTGGTGATGCAAGTTGCGCCATTATTGATGCAGAGAAAATGTACAATTGGTTGATGGAAAAATATAAGCAAGGAATAACCATGTATACGCCGTTTGGAGGTGAGCCGGAGTGATATGCAGATACATTTAAGTTTTGATCATGAATTATTCTTTGGCGCGAATACAGGCACACTAGAAAAATGTATCCTTGAACCAACACAACTTTTAATGGAGCTTGCCGAAAAGAATAATATTCCCCTTATATTTTTTGTGGATGCAGGCTATTTGGTTCAATTAAAAGAAAATTCGAAACATTCGCGTTGTAAGGATGATCTGGAAAAAATTTCGGCGCAATTGGTAAAACTTTCGGCGGCAGGACATCAAATTGCTCTTCATGTTCATCCTCATTGGGAAGATTGCAAATTTGTTGACGATAAATGGATCATTGATACAAAACGCTATAAGCTTTCTGATTTTTCTAAAGAGGATGCTTCGAAAATAATTTCCAAGTATAATAAAGCACTTTTTGACATTACAGGAAGGAAATGTACAGCCTATAGAGCAGGGGGATGGTGTATTCATCCTTTTTCTTTGATCAAGGAAACATTAAAAGAAAATGGCATTACAATTGATAGCAGCGTTTATTTTAAAGGCTATCACGATTCACCGGCGCATTTTTATGATTTTAGAACAGCAAAAGATAAAGCCGAATGGAAATTTGAGAATGATCCCTGCAAGGAAGATAATTCGGGAAGTTTTAAAGAAATTACAATTACGCCTGATAAAATTGGTCCGGTTTTTTATTGGGACCTGTATTTAAAAATGAAAAGCGCTCCTGAAAAATATAAACCGCTTGGCGATGGGATGTGGTTAAAAGATAAAGGACGAATTTATAAGCAATTTCATTCAAGTACCGATCATTTTGCTTGCGCCGATGGGTATTTTTCTTCGCGATTGATAAACAACCTTGAACAATGCGAACAAAAAAAGTTTGAACGAATGATGGTATTGAGTCACCCAAAATCATTGGCCCCTTGTTCTTTTGAGTATTTAAAGGAATTTATTGCATTTGCTAAACAACGCGGACATCAATTTACGATATTGAATTAATGGAGAGAATAAAGATCATATCACATGCATCGCTCGACCTTAAAAAATGGGATAAAGCCATTTTGAATTCGCCTTTTCCTTTGGTATTTTCACAATCGTTTTATTTAAATGCCACTGCGCCTCATTGGAAAGGACTTGTATTAGATAATTACAAAGCTGTAATGCCATTAACCCAATCCAGTAAATTAAATATCAAATATCTTCATCAACCTCCTTTTACATCGCAATTGGGAATTTATGGGAATGTTACAAAAAAGGAAGTTGAAGAAATTGAATCAGTTCTTAAAAAGAATTATAAGTTCATTGAGATAGAACAAAATGCGCATACAAAATTTCAAAAGAATGTAAAGGATAAGGTAACTTACGTAATTGATCACAAAAAAGGATATAAATTCAACGAAAACACCAAACGCAATATTTCAAAGGCAAACAAACTCAATTATAAAGTAAAAGAAGTGGTGGATAATGATAGTGTTTTGAATATGGCCAAAACCCGCATTGTTCCTTGGTTAAAAAAGGAACATAAAGTTTCGCAAGAACATTGTGCTTTGTTCTTAAAACTGATCCAAAATGCATTTGACGAGCAAGCCTTAAAAGTTTTTGTTACGGTAAACGAAAAAGAAGTTCCCCAAGCATTAGGTTATTTTATTTTTAATGGTTTCCATGCCGTATTTTTGAAAGGACTAAGTTTAAGCAAAAAAGAGAACAACGGAGGTATGCATTTATTAATGGAACATGCCATACAGTATTTTGAAAAGAAAGTTGATCTGTTCGACTTTGGTGGAGGAGCCGCCGCCGGAATTGCTACATTTTACAAAGGTTTGGGCGGAAAAGAATTAAAATACCAAGTACTTAAAATAAATCAACTTCCTTGGCCTTTAAAATTGATAAAGAAGTAATAATTTGAAACTACTTATACTCACACAATATTTTCCTCCTGAAGTGGGCGCTCCGCAAAATCGCCTGTTTGAATTGGCCTTGCGCTTAAAAAGTAACGGAATTGAAGTCACTGTTTTAACTGCTTTGCCTAATTATCCGCAAATGCAGATCTATAAAGGTTATGAGGGAAAGAATTATATGTATGAAGAGATGCAAGGTTTAAAAGTTCATCGGGCGTCTATTTATGTTTCTACAAAACGTTCTATTGTGGCTCGCTTGCGAAATTATTTTTCGTTTGTGCGTTCAAGTAATAAAGTGGGACGAAAACATTTAGAAGATCATTATGATTTTTTGATGTGTGAATCTCCGCCTTTATTCCTTGGTTATTCGGCAATGCGTTTAGCAATTTGTAAAAAAGCAAAACTTATTTTTAATGTGAGCGATCTTTGGCCCGAGAGTGCAGAGAAGCTTGGTGTTGTAACTAATAAGTTCCTTTTAAAAATGGCCTATAACCTCGAAGCAAAGCTTTATAAGCATTCGGTTTTAGTAACAGGACAAACACAAGGTATTTGCAAGAACATTAATTCGCGTTTTCCTGAAGTTAAAACATACTGGTTACCAAATGGTGTTGATCTTGACTTTTATGACCCGTCGAAAGTTGAAACAACAGATTGGAGAGCGAAGAATAACTTAAGACAAGATGATTTTATTGTGTTGTACGCAGGAATTATTGGTATTGCGCAAGGATTGGATATTATTTTAAAAGCCGCCGCACAATTAAAGGATAAACCTTCCGTTAAATTTGTGCTGTTAGGTAACGGACCCGAAAAAGAAAGATTAATGCAATTGAAAACGCAAATGCAACTAACGAATGTATTATTTGTTGAAGGAGTTTCAAAAAATGAGATGCGTGGTGTTTTAAAAGAAGCAAATGCAGCTGTTATTCCTTTGCGCAAGCTTGATCTGTTCCTTGGAGCTATTCCTTCAAAGATATTTGAGAGTTTGGCTATGAAAGTGCCGGTATTATTATGTGTTGATGGAGAAGCTCGCGAATTATTTGTGAACCAGGGTAAATGTGCTTTGTATGTGGAACCTGAAAATGAAACGGACCTGGCCTCAAAAGTTTCGGAGCTAGTCGACAACAAAGCCTTACAAAAGCAATTGGGCGAAGTGGGAAGGGCTTATGCCACCGAATTTTTTAATAGGAATAAGATAGCTGAGAAATTTTATGAAAAATTAAAAAATATATAAGCCGCAAATTGTTTAATTTAGAGATGGAATGATAAAGAACCTCAAACTTTTATTTTATTTTTTCCCTGTTATCATTGCATTTTTATTGCCATTTGGCAATGCCATCACTTCACCTTTAATTGCATTATGGTTCATTATTTCTTTTTTTTGTATCAAAGATCTGTTCGAAGTTAAAGGCTGGCGAAATCTTTGGTTCATTTCTATTCTTCTTTTTTTTATCATAACTACGATCTCTAATTTTGTTTTTTACAACCCTAACGATGCTTTAAGTGCCGTGGAAGTGAAGCTCACCTTTTTATTGTTCCCTTATTTATTCTTCCTCTTCAAATTTGATAAGGAAGGGGCAAAACGCGTTATTGTAGCTTTTGTTTCGGGTTGTATGTTTGCCTGTTTATTTTGTATTGCAAGGGCTTTTGTCTATTTATTCAATGGCGACAGCAGTTATTTTTACTATTCCAATTTTTCTTATTTTATGCACAGTGCGTATTTTGCCATGTATTTAAATTTGGCGGTTGTTTTCGTTATTTTGTTCTATTTTAATTGGTTCAAAAATGATCGTTCATTTAAATACATTGCTTTCGGATTCATTACCTTATTCCTTCTTTGCATTTTACTGTGCGCTTCTAAAATGGGTATTATAACATTATTCATTTTAATGCCTTTATTGCTTATTATGGAACTTAAGCAAAGGATCAAACTAAAACATTATATCATTGGTATTTCAAGTGCTGTTGTTATTTCCTTAAGCATTTATGCCGTGTTCCCTCAAGTATTCGACCGTTTAAAAACAGTGGCGGTTGTTGCAAATAAGAATATTGACAAAACTGCAAAGGAAAGTTCATCTGTTCGGGTATTGATTTGGGAAGAATGTAATAAGATCATTAAAGAGAATGTTGTTTTTGGAGTAGGGGTAAGCAAGGCCAACGAAACTTTGTACCGCACTTACGAAATGAACGGACTTTCTGGCGCATTGGAAGGTAGACTAAATGCGCACAATCAATTTTTTCAAACAAGTATTGGAATGGGAATAATTGGTTTATTGAATCTTTTAGTGTTAACCATTGGCTTGATCATTTATGGTCTCCGTAAAAAACGAAATCTTATTTTCTTCTTTGGCCTATTGATCACATGTAATTTTTTAGTGGAAAGTATGCTGCAAACATCGGCGGGGACCGTATTTTTTGTTTTCTTTTTGTGTTTTTTAAATGTGTTTTATAAGATCCAATTCAATGAGGAAAATTTACAGTAGCTTTTTTTTAAGTTTTATTACAAGCTCCGGCTTACACACAGATTGGTGCAATTTTAATAAACACAGATTAGTGTTAATTCGTGTAATTAGTGGCAAAAGAGCTATAAGCTCGGCCGCAAGTTTATTTATTTTATTATTTGTGGCTAGTTCTTTGGCCATAAGTGCGCAAAAGGGAGAATTTCAATGGCCATTAGATAAACCCATTGTTCTTTCTGGAAATTATGGCGAAATGCGTCCCAACCATTTCCATGCCGGCTTGGATCTTTCTACAAAGAACATGATCAATTTACCGGTGTATGCCACAAAAGATGGTTATGTATCGCGTATTAAAATAAGTTCGGTGGGTTATGGTAAATCGGTTTATATAACGCATGTCAATGGAAAAGTAACGGTGTATGGTCATTTAACCAATTACGAATCCGCTTTAAATAAATACGTAAAGGCCGAACAAAAAAAAGCAAAGCAATACGAAATTGAATTATTTCCTAAGCCGGGAGAATTAAAATACAAAGCAGGCGATATTATTGGGTATTCCGGAAATACGGGAAATTCTACCGGTCCGCATTTACATTACGAAATACGCGATGAAAAAACAGAAATTCCATTGAATCCTGCTTTATTTTACGATTATGAGGATTCGTATGCCCCAGCGTTGACGCATTTAGGACTTTATAATTTAGCAGATACAACCAATCCGCGCTTTTTGAGTTTTTATCCTGTAATTACTAAGGATGGAAAAATGAAATTGAAAAAGGATACCATTGTTTTAAAAGCAAATATTATTGGAATCGCCTTTTCGGGTCAGGATAAATTTACAGCAACGGGAAGTGCCAATAATATTTACGAAGTGCAAATTAAGTTTGATGATAAACCATTTTACAAACATCAGCTAGATCGTATTCCATTTGATGATGCTAAATATGTGAACCAATATTCGCAAATGCAAGAAAAATGGCGCTTTCAGAAATGTTTTCAATCTACCTTATTTCCGAAAGGAATGTACAAAGGCGTGGCTAATAAAGGGCGGATAATGATGGGAGACACAAACGTTCACAAGATCCATATGATCTTTAAAGATGAAAAAGCAAACCAAAGCGAGTTGGTATTTTATGTAAAAGCTAAAGAGATAAATTATTTTGAGCCTCCAACTATACAGGGTGATATTTTTGCGAATGCCAATGAAGATGTTCTTTTTGGTAGAAAAAAATTGCAGATCTTCATTCCTGCTTATACTTTGTATAATTCCGGTGCCGTGATATTTGAAAATACCCTGGAAGCTTCGGGTAAATTAATGATCTTACCATTTGATGCAACTTTGCGAAGCACCGCCATTGTTGGATTTGAAGTGCCAAAAAAATTCAAGAAGTTTAAAGATAAACTGGTATTTAAAAATGTGGATAATACTTATACGCCAATTGTAAAAAACGACTCTGTATTTTATTCCGTAAGAAATTTCGGCGGCTTTGTTTTAAATGTGGATTCGGCCGCGCCAAAGATCAAAACGGAAATACCTGTTGCGAAGTTAAAAGCCACAAAAGGCTTAAAGCAAATTACATTTATTATTGAAGAAGAACTGAGTGGCATAAAAGAATATTCATTAACTACCAACGGCGAATGGGTTTTGGCGGAGTTTGATGCTAAAAGCGGAAAGCTAACTTATTATTATGATGAGGATACACCTAAGGGAGAATTAAATTTTGTGGTGGATGTAATGGATAGGTGTAAGAACAAAGCGAGTTTTAGTTTGAAATTGGGGAATTAGTTTTTTAGAGGCATTTAACCACAGAGGCCTTCGGCTCACAGAGGTTTGCACTGAGAAACACAGAGCTCACGAACCGCCTAATTAAACAATGCTTTTCTCTATGAACCTCTGTGAAAAACTCCGTGTACTCCGTGGTTTCTGCCTCTAATAATACACGCGAGCGGACGAACACCGTATTACATATATATCCCTGCTATCATCTCGAAAAGCGCAACAAGGAGAATAATGCAAAGGGTATTGATCCAGACTATTCCTTTGTTATGCATACGTACTCCACAAAGAATAAGTGACGTTAACTGGAGCACAGAAAGAATCGAAACAATAAATCCTTGTGAAAGCCCAATTCGAAAGAACGTTGCGAGAAAATATGCCTCAAGGGGTCCGCCCATTGGTTTGTCTTTAAATAATACTTCACAAGAATATATCCAGGTTATCAAATAATATAATGATAAACTGAAAGTGACGATAACAAATATGGTAGTGAATCGTTTCAAAATTGGGAATGAGATGTTTTAATTCGTGCTACGGTGACTTTATTGTTAGCATAAATATACCAAAACCTAATCAATCAAATACTGATACCCCTTGATCCCCTCATTAAATATCAGGTCCAACACCGAAGGGTTAGGCACAAAACCCATCTTATCCGAAAAGGTTTGGTAATAGGGTTTCTCAAGCAATTCTTTCAAGTGAGAATCCTTTATTTCTTTTTTAGGATGTATTTCTTCTCTTAGGTCGATAAAAGTTCCGTCTTCAATATATGCATCTGAATAACTGATCTCTTTCTTTAGACGAAATGCTCTTATGATCCATTTTAGTTGTTCGGTATTGTACTCGTGAAGGAATTTGTATTCACGATCATAAAATGAACGCAATTCATCTTCTAAAAAATCAAAGTAAGGCGAATTTTTATATGCGCTTGTGATCGAACGCCAATGTTGTTTTTGCCAATCTTCGGCGTAGGAAATTTCAATGTCTTTTACAGGAGCATGTTCATCCCAATTCTTTACCGGAATACTTAAACTTAATTCTCTATTCGAACTTAAGATCTTTGTGCGGTTACGGTAACTTTGTTTTTGATAATGTTCGTGTAGGTCGATGCAAATTGAATCAGCATTCAAAACATAATATAGGTATTGAATATTGGGCCAATAGGCACTGCCCAAAACTATTTTCATTCTTTTGATTTATGGACTAGAACTCCTAAAACTTTTCCCTTAATATAACTCTTTGGTAAAAATCCCCATTGTCTGCTATCAATAGCATTATCGCGGTTATCGCCCATCACAAAATAATAATCTTGTTTCACTTTGTAATGTTTAGTGAGTTCATCATTAATAAAAATCGAATCATTCTTTATCTCTAATTTATTTTTTTCGTAAGTTGTAATTATTTTGAAATATAGTTTTATGCTCATGGTGTCTAAAACCAAGGTATCATTTTTTTTAGGCACATATAATTTCCCGAAATTATCGGCGTTCCACGAGTACAAACGCGAGTAGGGGAAAGAACGTTCATCGTACATATTTTCTTTCTCCGTACGCATCTCCATATTTTTTACAAAATACAAGCGCTTTACACTATCCGCTTGCGAAGAAGTTAAGGAGTAAGCATATTTTCCTTTTTTTGAAATAGAACCGCCTTCGTACAACTTATAACGCACACGTGTGAGTGAATCGATCTTCGCAGTATCTGTATCTAAAATATAATTGAACTTAATACTTAAAGGGTCATTAAAAATAAGATCATTGGTAAAAATAGTTTTATTCATGATCATTACCGTTTCTCCGGGTTTGGCGATCAAGCGCTGCATAAAAAATGCTTTTTTCTCTCCACTGTCCTTTGCCGGAAATTCAAAGTACAATACATCTTCTTTTTCATAACCAAACACCAATTTATTTACAAAAACAATATCGCCTTTGTGAATTGTATCGGCCATATCGGCACTGTTCACCACGCAAAATTCAAATACAAATACTTTTAAAATAAAAAATGTGAACAAGGCAATTACCCCATTAAAGAACCACTTGAATTGTTTTAAATATGCGTAAAGACTATTTAACACCTTTGGCTTTCGGTTTCTTCTTTTCTTTACGTAAACGATTCCATCGGGTTACACCCCAAATGGCGAAAATTGTTACCAAAAATGGTATTTTAATTGAATGTAGTTTACCATCATCTACATAGCACAGGAATCTATCCCAGCGATATTTGCCCTCTTGACTGTTTTTGAACAAACCTTTTATGAACGAAGCCCCACTTACCTGGTTCTTTTCGGAATATTTAATGCTTAACCAAACAAAAAATGGAGACCCAACAATATGATCGAACGGAACTAATCCCCAACTTCTACTATCCGCGCTATTATGACGATTATCTCCCATCATAAAATAATAATCTTGTTTAAAGGTGTACGACGTTATTGGTTTACCATCATACAATACATCTTTTCCTTTTACTTCTACTTGATGAATGCCATCATCGTAAGTATTCATAGCTTTTTCGTATACCCAAACGTTGTGCGTATCAATTGGCACAGTTAATCCAACTTTTGGTATCACAAGCGGACCAAAATTATCGTTGTTCCATGCATACGTTGAGCGATGAGGAAAAATGCGAGGATCAAAATCTCCCTTTGGTTCAATGTATTTTTTTACCGATAATACACCTTGCATTTTGCTAACTTTTTCGGCAACATCGGCCGGCATGTTTAAATAGTACGTTGTTGTATCACCGTTTCTTATTAATTCTCTTCGCACTGCTTCATCTGCGTAAATATCTAATTCATCAATGAGCTGTTGATTAGTTAATGTTGGAAATCCGCCTTCTTTGCTTGTAGTTATCTCACCAAATAACGAATTAGTTGTTTTTACATAATAATAATGCTGCGCTTTAACGGGCATTACTTGCTTTTGATCGTTAATATGAACTTCACCATTGCGAACTTCAAATTTATCGCCTGCAATAGCAACACAACGTTTTACATAGTGTTCGCGCTTATCAACAGGACGCGCCACAATTTTTCCAACTTTTATTTCTCCTAAAGGATTATTGGCATCATTAATATAATCGCGAGCCATGGCCATGTAATACGCATTCGATTTGCTAGAATCATATTGCAGACCTTTCATTTTCATGTCTTCCGCAAGATCTCGCACCACTTGATAATAACTTCTGTCTTGGAAATTCAATAATACCGTATCTCCATCTGGATAATTGAACACCACAATATCATTGTTCTCAACATGTCCAAAACCTGGCAAACGGAAATACGGAAGTTTTAGCCATTCTAAATACGATTTTGTATTTGCACCCGGAATTGTATGATGTGCAAAGGGAAATGAAAGAGGTGTTTGCGGAATTTTTGGTCCATACGCGAATTTATTCACAAATAAAAAATCCCCAACCATTAATGATTTTTCCAAAGAGGAAGTTGGGATGGTAAATGCTTCAATAAAATATCCGCGAATGATTGATGCGGCGATAATGGCAAAAACAATAGGATCTATCCAATTCTTAATTACTTTACTTGGTTCGTTCTTGAATTTATCCAATCCAACAAATTTTGCGGTTGGATCCATTCCAATTTTTACAAAGAAAATATAAGGAAGAAAAGATGCGAACCAAAGATCGTTATTGCTTGGTTTATTGAATGCGCGGGCTACATTAAATCCGTAAACGCCATACATCATAATGTTAACACCCGGAACGATCATGATCAAAGCCCACCACCAAGGCTTTTTGAGGGCTTTACTTAATTCAAAAAAATTGTAAATAGGGATCCAGGCTTTCCAACTGTCAATACCGGCTTTAGCAAATAATTTGCTTAAACCAAAAAACGAAGCCAAGACAAGAACTAAAAAAATATAATTACCCATAATTAGCGAAATTGTAAAAATAAACTTATTAGTGAAACTAAAGCAAGTTTAAAATATTGTGTTTTTAGCTTTTTTTACAAGTTTTGAGCAGGTTTTACCCTTTTTAACCACGGAGAGCACTAAGTACACATAGAGGTTCATGGAGAAAAATTCTCTATGAACCTCCGTGAAAAAACTCTATGGACCTCCGTGGTTAAAGAGCTACACTTTTTTTGAAGTAATTCCATATTGGATCATCTACAATTGGCCAAGCTGAGATCTGAAGTTTTTCATTCTTTATAGGCTGTTCAAACACTAATTTAAAGCTATGAAGATGAATAAACCCTGCCTTATTGCTTCTATCAAAACCATATTTAAGATCGCCTTTAATAGGACAACCAATGGCACTTAATTGCGCACGAATTTGGTGATGACGCCCTGTATGAAGTTTTATTTTAAGTAATGCATAATTATCAGAAGTGGCCAAAATTTCATAATCCAATTTTGCTTCTTGTCCGTGCGCTACAGGTTTTATGTGCGCTCTTGAGGTATTACTCTTTTCGTTCTTTAAAATATAATGAACCAAAGTGTCTTTTTCCTTGGGCGGACGATTTTTTACAACCGCCAAATAATATTTTTCAATTTTTCCTTCTCGAAACACTTCATTCAATCGCGATAATCCTTTACTTGTTTTTGCCAGGATCACCAAGCCACTCACAGGCCTATCCAAACGATGCACAAGTCCGCAAAAAACATTACCGGGTTTTTTATCGCGAATTTTTATGAAATTCTTGACTTTATCTGTTAAGGCAATATCTCCCGTTTTATCTCCTTGCACAATTTCAGAAGGAAGTTTATTGATGATCATGATATGATTATCTTCGTAAGCTATTTGCTCCGGCCAAATACTAGTGGGATTTACATTATAACTCATCGTATCCCAGTTTTTGTATTTTTCTTTTTCACTTTAAAAATAGCATCGAATTTATACTCAATTCCTTTTGATGGAGCAGTGGCCGGAGAAAGAGCTAATGTTCCGAACTTATTGATCAAAAAATAAGCCTCTGTCCCAATAACATTATACAATTCCTTTGCTGTTTGTTTTACACCTCCCACATTATTGAACCAAATTGGCCAATCGTATTTTGGATTTTGTTTGATGTATTCCATGAACGAACTTAAGCTGTCATCCAAACAAACACTAACAAAATTTAATTTATCCTTATATT
>JAHEYC010000123.1 GCA_023251775.1 Sphingobacteriaceae bacterium
AACACGGTGTTGAAATTGCTGCTGTAGATGTTGTAACTCCCGTTAAATAAATATTTCCTGAAGGATCAATAGAACAATAAGCATAATCCTCTGTTGAACTTCCGCCGTAAAATGTACACCATTGTCGCGAACCTGTTGGACTAAGCTTCAATAAAAATGCGTCGTACGATCCTCCTCCAAATAAAGGTTGATGAGATGTTGGTGTGCTAATAACAGCTTGAGAAGGAAGTGAAGTTGTTCCTGCAATATAAATATTTCCGAATCCATCCAAAACACAATTGTAAGCCCAATCATCTCCTATTCCCCCATAGTAAGTGCTCCATTGCCTTGTACCATTCGCATCAAATTTTGCAATGAATGCATCTCCAAACCACGAAGAAGAGCCACCACCATAAACAGGCTGATAAGCTCCTAACGAAGAAATTCCTGATGGCGATGTTGTGGATCCTGTGATAAAACAATTCCCTGCTCCATCCGTTATACATGTATACGCTGCGTCACTTAAAGCGCCTCCATAATATGTTCCCCATAAACGCGTTCCAGTAATATTAAATTTTGCAAGAAAGCCATCATAAGTTCCACCGCCATATGTTGGTTGGTGACTTCCAGGAGTAGCAATACTGTTTCCATTTGTAGAAGAAGTTTCTCCGCTGAGAAAAATATTTCCTGAAGGATCAAAATCACATCCACCTCCCCAGTCATCTGCGGTTCCGCCGTAATATGTTCCCCATTGACGAATTCCGTTATTATCGAATAGCACTAAAAATCCATCACCTGCATTGCTGGAAGAGCCTGCGTAATTTGGTTGATGACTACCAAATGTTGCAATTACTCCTGTTACACTAGAAGTTGTGCCTCCAACCATGGCAACATAATTTCCAGAAGCGTCACCTGCACATAAATTTGCATAATCGCTACCTGCTCCGCCATAGTATGTTCCCCATTGTCTTACTCCAGCCGAATTAAATTTTACAAGTACAGCATCTCCTCCCCAGTTGCTGGATGGTCCACCTGCATTTACTGTTTGATGCGCGCCTGTTGTTGCAATATTATTTGAGGACTCTGAAACTCCTGATGAATAAGTATCTCCCAATGGATCAGAAAAAGTATACCAAAGTTCATCTTCTAAATTTCCGCCGTAATAAGTTCCCCACAAACGCACAAGGGGATCAATGATCATTTCTTGAGTTGGATCTATTCCTTCTATAGAGAAAGAAACAATTTCCCTTTCAATTTTCCATTTTGCATTTAATTTTTTTCCTCCTTGTAAAACAAGTGGTGTTTGTTCTGTAAGTTTTCCTAGAGGTGTTTCAATAATGAGTTCACCTTTTTTGTTTATGCTTATTTTTGTTGCGCCTTTAATATTTAATTTGATTTGTGTGTGATCAACGCCGGGAGCAACAACATAATCGTATTTTAAATTTCCATTCTTTTGATACCATTTAAGATCGATGCCGTTATATAAGTTTTGATAGACAACACTTCCGTAACTTTGTACACCAAATACGCCGTTAGGACAAACTTCTGTATAATAATTATCTTGTCCCGGGATCTGATCTTGTTTTTGCAACTTAGCATTTGTGTTCGCTCCTACCCAATCAATATCCAAACGATAAGTAGTTGTCTGTTCGGGGATCTTGTCACTTGGCTTGCGATGAATTCCGGAATGTAAATAGTCCTCCGTTATTTTTTTCCATTTATCAACGCGATACATTTGATATGAAACGCCATTGTTACGTAAATGAAAAACTAAATTGCCGGTATTACCTGTAAATAAAACATCGGGACGAGGATTTGAGAATTGATCGCTCACTTGTCCTTTATTTTCCTTGAACGAAATTTGTTGCGTTTTGTTCAAAGGAACATCCTTCGCATTAATGATGAAGGAATGCAATAAAAAAATAAATAAGAATATGTTCAATTTTAGAATTTTCGACATATTATTATAAATGGACCCGTTTGCATAAATTTAATGAAAAATAGTTTAATAAAAAACAGCCTTGAGTTAGTGTGACCTATTATCTTTTGAATGGTTTAATTATTTTTAGAAGAGTGTTATTTAATGATCAAAAATAGACATAATCTAAACGTTTAGTAAATCGATTTAAATATACGGACAAATTTTCATTCCCTCAGCCTAAATTGATTTAATTTTCCTCACACTATAGGTAAATAGATATTTCGCTCATTTGATAATAACTAAGCATTCGAAATTTTGTACTTTTTGGGTAAATTAGTTTAATTCGTAAAAATTAAAAAGTAAATACTAATGGTTAATCGCTCCAAAAACTTAATTAGTCGACTTATTCCTTTTCTGATCTTGCTTCCTTTGATCTTTACTTTTTGTAAGAAAAAAGATCCTAAAATTGAAGATCGTTTAAATAACGACGCACCTTATTATGATAAGATCCCGCGAGTAAAAATTGAGAATTATGTGAATCGTTTGTTCATCGACATCATCGGTCGCGAACCGTTTGATGCAGAAATGTTGGCCGAAACAGATAATTTGATCGCAAATAATTTAGCTATAAACACTCGCGAGGCACTCATCACAAAACTTCAAACAGATCAAACGTTTCGCGCGGGCGATTCATCTTATGCAATTGCAGCCAGTAACCGCATATATGCTCTTCTTACCTCACGTTTATGCGAAGGTTTTACGTCGAATGATTTTATGCAATACTACGGCATATCACAGTTTGCTCGTATATCTGATTCTACGGCGGGAAATTGGGCAGGTTTTTATGCAGCCAAAGCTAATTCGGAAGCCATTCTTGCTGCAGCAAATGCCAATTGGAAATGGTACCATAAACAAATTACTATTGAGGATTATTGTGTGATCCTGATAAATAATTCGGTTACGTTCCTTTTAACTGATTCTTATATGGGAAATGAGGATAACACAATTAAATATACATTCAATGATCTTTTGTTCCGTCAATACACAATAGATGAGTTCAACGTTTCGCGCGATATGATCTTAATGAGCAAATCGGGAATTTTGTTTGGTAAATCAGGACACAGCAAAGGCGATTACATGAATATACTTACTCACAGTAATGAGTTTTATGAAGGGACAGTGAAGTGGTTGTATAAAACATTCTTGGCGCGTTTCCCATCCACTGAAGAAATTGTTCCGCTAATGGCAACATTACCCGTAGATAAGGACATCATAAAAATTCAACGTAATATTTTAAAAACAGATGAATATGCAAATTTCTAGAACAGGTATAAAAAAACTCGCACTCATTGCAGCATTCTGCTTTGGCGGCGTATTTAGTTCTTGCAAAAAACAAGAGACCAAATACGAATACGGAGTAAACAACGAAGATATTTTACCTGCTAACGTTAATAAAACGCGTTTAAAAACAACCGATCAGTATGTAGCGATTTTGTACGCCAATTTATTTCAAAAGGCTTTGTCGTCGAATAACCTCTTTACTATTTCACAATGTTTTGATTCGGTAGGAGATCAAATATTGGCACGTCAGATCTTAATTGCCAACTTGATGAAAAAAACAGGTGTTATCATTCCAACAGTTGCAAGTATGAATGCCAATATTGAAGCTTTCATCAATGATACGTATGTGCGTTTTTATGTGCGTATGCCCACCGAATCAGAAAAAGCTTATTTGAAAAAAATGATACAGGCCGATCCAAATTATACGCCCGAGATCATTTATATTTCTTTTGCGCTGAGTGACGAATACATGTATTATTAATCCAATTCAATCTACATCATAAATGAAAAGAAGAGATTTCTTAAAAAAAGCATCCTTAGCAGCCGCAGGTTCTATTGTTGCTCCCTACATTTTACCTTCTGGTAGATTGTTCGCAGGAAATAATGTTCAAGCTGCGCAACACGTGGTATTGGTAATGTTTGCAGGAGGTGTTCGTCACCAAGAAGCTGCATTGCAAGGCTATTTACAATTAGGTCAGGGAATAAAAATTTCGTCGCTCAATACCGCAGCAAATGCCGGAAATATCATGCCAAGTTTATTTAACGGCGCTGCACCAAATGGTTCATTAACTCCAATTGTTTATGGAACCGGTTCAACAGGCGCAACGCCGATTTCTCCTGTAATTTCCGGTGCAACATCTATTCAATCACTTGGTACAACATTTAAAGAAGTACGTTGTTTAACGGCGGGTCATTACCAAGGTTGGACATCTTTATTACAAGGCAACAGTGCGGCTACACAAGGTTTAAAACAAAAACCTATCTATCCAACCATTTTTGAATACGTAAGAAGAGAAATGGGTGTACCTGCAACCAAAGTTTGGTTTTGCGGTAATGGTATTGGTGCTTCACTTCCTTTACTAAATTATAGCGAGCATCCAAATTATGGTGCTAAATATGGTGCTAACTTTTTTGCTCCACTTATTACATTTGGAGCTCAGGGCCAAGCATGGTACGAAGATGCAAAAGCTTACGATCCTACAACGGAATTAAATCCGATGTATGCCATGAAATCCTTTTTAGATAAAAATTTCTCGAATATAGGAAAACCACTTCCTGATCTTATGAATACCGCAGCAGAAAAATATGATATTCATAATTTCATGAAACTAATGTTCACCAAAACGCATAATAATTCGGTGGCGTGTCCTCCGGGCGCAAGTAATGGTGATGCGCGCAACATTGGATATTGTGCCGAATTAATGAGTTATTTTAAACCAACATTAACGGTTGTGAATTTAAGCGCGGTGGATGGATGTCACCAAAATTACACAGGGTATTTACAGTCACTTCATCAAGCCGATCACTCGGTGGGTTGGTTGTGGAATTATATTCAAACACAAATTCCTGAAATGATGAACAATACCGTTATGATCGTTGCGCCGGAATGTGGAAGGGATCTATACCCAAATCCAATTAAGGATAATAATAATTATTTCTCTTACGATCACTCCGATGCAAATTCATTAAGAACATTTACATCTATCATTGGAGGTAACACACCACCAAACGTTGTAAAAGGAGATCCAAGCAATCCGATCGGATTAAATGGTAATGTTGTTCCCACAATTGCCGAAGTGCTTGGAATTAAAAGTCAGGTAACGTCGGCCGGCTTTTTAGCTCAAGGAGTTCAATCATTCTATGATCTTTTACCATAAAAAAAAATGAAAAAGTATTATATCACTAGTTTCTTATTTGCTTCACTGTTTGTTGTGATGCTAATATCATGTAAAAAAGATCCATCTGTTCCGCCAAATCCATTTGATGATCCGGCTTTAGATCCTCCTCCTCCAACGCCTTCGGGATACAACCCTTCACCAACATCGTACGAATATATTTTTGATAAGGTATTCAGCAAGACATGTAATAACTCAGGTTGTCATGATGGAAGTTTTGAGCCTGACTTTAGGAACATCAGCAGTTCGTACAACTCTTTAGTATATGCACCTATTACAAATAATCCGAATACTAGTGTCTATAATTACCGCGTTAAGCCGGGTGATGCTTCAAAATCGGTTATCATATCACGACTTACACAAATTCCCGGTAAAAATCTTCCAACAGCATTAACGTTCGGACAAGGGAGAATGCCATGGAATGATACCAGTTGGAAATTTGTTCCTCAAAACGCAACCTACATTCAAAATATTACTGACTGGATAAATGCAGGCGCAAAAGATGTTTTTGGAAATCCTCCGATCCAAGGAAATAAAAATCCAAACACAATGGGATTGCAGATCACAAATACAGGGAACTCAAGCGCATTCTCGCGACCAAAATATATCAGTATCTCAAAAAATAACGGACCAATTGATATTTGGTGTTACGTAGTTGATGATAATACGCTTCCTCAAAACATGGTAAGTGCTGAAATAAAATTCTCGTTGAATCGTTATGATTTTTCAAGTGCAGTGACTCAAACTTTGAATTTTACAAGTAGTGGTAATAGTTATCTTGATATGCCTTTAGATAATACCGTTCAATATAATTATAAGCTTACCAATTTTAACTTGAACACTGTGATCACTGATACGGGTTATGTTTTTATTCGCACCTACATTCGCGATACTGATCATGCTACGCCGGCAGAAACACCAAACAATGGTTCGATCTATTACACCGATTATTTCATTCTTAAAATTACGCCGTAATATGAAAGCAATTATCTCAACCTTAGCAATTGCGGCTTTATTTGCAGCATGCAAAAAAAAATCAGAACCTGCACCCGATCCTATTCCAACCCTTGAGATCGTGAGTATTTCGCCTTCAACGGTAAAAGAATTTCAAGATTCGGTGATCATTAAATTAAAATATAAAGATGCGAATGGTGATCTTGGTGATCAATCGCCCGATGTTCATTCGCTTTATGTAAAAGATAGTCGCTTGCCAAATCCTGATACCTACCATGTAAAACCATTAGCGCCCATTACAACGGATGATATTCCTATTGAAGGAGAATTGACCATCAAATTAAATAGTTTGTTCTTATTAGGCACAGGTAATTCGGAGCTAACTACGCTTAATATTAAAATAAAAGACAGAGCAGGTAACTGGAGTACCGAAATTACCTCGGCACAAATAACGATCAATAAATAAATTGAAAAAAATAAGTTCCATAAGAATATTTATTCTATTGTTATTTGTTTGTAATGGATTTGAAGATCTGCATTCACAGGTACTTCAAAACACCAATATGCAAACCAATACCATCACGCTTTGCCGCTCAAAATTTTACGACGATGGTGGACCGGCAGCATCTTATCTTTCCGTTTTAAATACAGTAGTTGTGCAAACGCTTACAATTATTGGCGGCGGACCAATTACAATGACATTTAATCCCGGTTTATCGCAAACGCAAATTCAAGCAGGAGATTTTATTACATTTTACGATGG